>CAUTSQ010000001.1:0-57239 GCA_963541395.1 uncultured Candidatus Saccharibacteria bacterium
TTACTATAGCAATAATTAGCGTGAATTGCAAGAACTGCGCGGGCGATAAGACGTGTTAAGGTTTAATCTTATCGGTGGTTGCTAGTTGCAGACAATAAAAGCACCCCCGATAGTCCGGAGGTGCTTTCGGTAGTAACTTACAGAGTGTAAATTACTTGATGATGTTGGTCACCACGCCAGCGCCGACAGTACGGCCGCCTTCGCGGATAGCGAAGTCTTGACCTTTGTCCATAGCGATTGGGGCGAGCAATTTAACCTTGAAGGTCACTTGGTCGCCTGGCATAACCATTTCTTTGTCGGCTGGCAATTCAACTTCACCAGTCACGTCAGTGGTGCGGAAGTAGAACTGCGGCTTGTAGCCCTTGCTGAACGGCGTGTGGCGTCCACCCTCTTCTTTCTTGAGGATGTAAACCTCAGCCTCGAACTCAGTGTGCGGAGTCAGTGTGCCTGGAGCAACGATAACCTGGCCGCGCTCGATCTGCTCGCGCTCGATACCGCGCAGCAGCAAACCAGCGTTGTCGCCGGCTTGGCCCTGGTCGAGAGTTTTCTTGAAGGCTTCGATACCAGTTACGACCGAGCTCTGAGTTGGTTTTAGGCCAACAATTTCGACTGGGTCGTTCAGCTTGATGACACCTTGCTCGATACGGCCAGTAGCCACGGTGCCACGACCTTTGATCGAGAAGACATCTTCGATTGGCATCAAGAATGGCTTGTCGAGGTCGCGCTTTGGCAGCTCGAAGTAGTCGTCCATCGCCTTGACCAATTCCATGATAGCGTCTTCAGACTCTTTGTCGCCTTCGAGAGCTTTGGTGGCTGAGCCCTTGATGATTGGCGTATTGTCGCCGTCGTAGCCGTTCTTGGTGAGCAGTTCGCGAACGTCCATCTCTACCAATTCGACCAGCTCTGGGTCGGCCAAGTCCATCTTGTTGAGGAAGACGATGATCTTCGGCACGCCAACCTGGTGAGCCAACAATACGTGCTCGCGGGTTTGTGGTAACGGGCCGTCGTTGGCAGCCACCACGAGGATAGCACCATCGATCTGAGCAGCACCGGTGATCATGTTCTTGACGTAGTCGGCGTGGCCTGGCATATCGACGTGCGCGTAGTGGCGGTTCTCTGACTCGTATTCCTGGTGAGAGGTGGCGATAGTAATACCGCGTGCCTTTTCCTCTGGTGCGTTATCGATGTCCGCGTAGTCGCGCGCTTTATTCACGTCGCTTGGGAGCCGCTTAGCCAAAACGTGGGTAATGGCGGCGGTCAAAGTCGTCTTACCGTGGTCGACGTGACCCATGGTACCGACGTTGATGTGAGGCTTTGAACGGTCAAAGTCTGCCATAGAAGTAGTTCTCCTAACGTTAGTATTATGTTATTCACGACGCGAGCAATTATCGAAAGTGTTACCACCTCGACAAAACGCGTCGCGCGTTATTTCTTATTATAGTTGAAAGCTCTGCGGGTGTAAAGTGGCTACTGGCGTAAACGCTTATCAATATGCCGGCAAACGATAAACAACCAAATAGCAGCCAGCAGTCCCAATATAGCTTCGATAATCACAAACCAAAAGCTTCGCAAGATGTAGCCCTGAGCTGCCAGAATTGCTGCAAAAATCGGAAAGCCGAATGACAACAGCCGCTCGCGCTGTGTCAAATAATTAAGGCTCGACGGTAAAGTCAGCATCATTAACACCATAGCGACAATTATCCCGCGCGAAAAAACAAAATGCGCTGCGTGCATAGTGTCATTCGGACAAAGTGCTACGCCAACCATACATACAGACAAAGTAATCATCAGCCAAGCTGACAATTTGGCGGTGCGCGATTGCTGAAGCTTAGCATAGCTTCGGGTCATGCAAATACCGATAGCAGTAAGTATCAATCCTGAGGCAAAAACACCAGTATTAAAGGCTAAAGCCGACTGGCGGTTGGTACTAGTCTCGCCCAACCGGCTGAGACTCCAGCTTGTCCAGTGCGAATCATCAGACAGTATGATTGAGACCATCACGCCAGAAGTTAAAATCACTACGTATAGCGCGCAGAGTGCCTGCAAGCGATTATGCCTGTAAAATTGAACAGCTAGCTGGTAGCTCATATATCTATTATAGCAGTAAACGCGCCTTGGTGAGAGACGCGTTTACGTATTTAGCGAAGTTCTCGCTAGAGCTAATTATCAAACTACTTGTTGCGTTTTTCGATAATCTCAGCAGCAACGTTTGGCGGGACTTCCTCATAGTGAGCTAGCTCCATCGTCGATGCAGCACGACCTTGGCTCATCGAGCGGATGTCTGATGTATAGCCGAACATGTTGGCTAGCGGCACGATTGCTTTGATTAGTTTAGCGCCGCCCATTAGATCGTCCATGCTTTCGATACGGCCGCGGCGGCTGTTGAGGTCGCCGATGATGTCGCCCATGAACTCCTCGGGAGTAGTGACTTCTACTTTCATGACTGGCTCGAGCAAGACTGGGTTGGCTTGTTTGATGCCAGCGCGGGTCGCGATATGCGCTGCCAAGCTAAACGCCAGCTCGCTAGAGTCAACGTCGTGGTACGAACCATCGTAGAGTGTTGCCTTGACATCCACCACTGGGTAGCCGGCAATAACGCCGCCGTCTAGAGTTTCGCGAATACCTTTTTGTACGGCCGGGCGATATTCTTGCGGCACCACGCCGCCTTTGATTTCATCGATGAATTCAAAGCCTTTGCCTGGCTCGTTCGGCTCAAAGCGTACCCAAACATCGCCGTATTGGCCGCGGCCGCCAGATTGCTTGGCGTGCTTGCCTTGAACCTCGGCGGTACCTTTGATGGTTTCGCGGAAGGCAACCTGCGGTTCGCCGACATTAGCTTCAACATTGAATTCGCGCTTCATGCGGTCAATTAGAATCTCGAGATGCAACTCGCCCATGCCCGACATAATTGTCTGCCCGGTCTCTTCATCGGTGTGAATGCGGAAGGTTGGGTCTTCCTCGGCGAGGCGCTGCAAAGCAATGCCCATCTTCTCTTGGTCGGCTTTGGTCTTTGGCTCGACAGCAATTGATACCGGCGGTTCTGGGAACTCAATAGACTCCAGAGCGATTGGATGACTCAATTCAGCTAAAGTATTACCGGTGAAAGTATTTTTCAGCCCGACCACTGCAGCGATATCGCCGGCGCCAACACTATCGATTTCTTCGCGTTTGTCGGCGTGCATTCGGACGATGCGGCCGATACGCTCTTTCTCGCCAGTGGTGGTGTTAAGGACGTAGCTGCCAGCTTTCAGTACGCCAGAGTAGACGCGGATGAAGATTAGCTTGCCGACGAACGGATCAGCGGCAATCTTGAAGGCCAGCGCAGCCATTGGTTCTTTGTCGCTTGGTTTGCGGCCGACTTCGTCGCCAGTTTTTGGATTTTTACCCCAAATTTCGTCGACGTCGAGCGGACTTGGCAAGTAGTCTGCCATCAAATCAAGTAGTTTTTCGACAATCACGCCGCGGCCGTCGCCGCCAGTTACCAAATAGAAGTCGCCAGCCAGCACGCGTTTGCGCAGCGCACTCTTGAGTTCGTCGATGGTAATTGCTTCCTCGCCCTCGTCGAAGAACTTCATCATCAGGCCGTCGTCGGCTTCAACAGCGTTCTCGACCAACAAGCTGCGCGCATGCTTGGCTTTTTCGAGCATGTCAGCCGGGATCTCGCCGACTTTCAGCTCGTGGTCAGTGTAATTATCGTAAGTATAAGCCTTCATATCGATCAGATCGACCACGCCGCAAACATCCTTCTCAAAGCCAATCGGCAAGTGGATCGGAAACGCTTGCTTGCTGAGGCGGTTGTGGATTGATTCGACAGATTTGTAGAAGTCGCCGCCAGTCTGGTTGATCTTGTTGATGAAGCAGATACGCGGTACGTTGTATTTGTTGGCCTGGCGCCAGACAGTTTCGCTTTGCGCCTCGACGCCCATTTTGCCGTCGAAGACAGTAACAGCGCCGTCGAGCACGCGTAGCGAACGCTCAACCTCTGCCGTAAAGTCGATGTGTCCTGGCGTATCGATAATATTAATCTTGTGGCCTTTCCAGAAGCAAGTCACCGCCGCCGAGGTAATAGTGATGCCCCGCTCCTTTTCCTGCGCCATCCAGTCGGTGGTGGCGCCGCCGTCATCACCCTTGACGGTACCGATTTTATGCGTCAAGCCGGTACGGTACAAGATACCCTCAGTGGTGGTTGTTTTACCGGCGTCGATATGGGCAATAATGCCGATATTTCTAAAGTTTTGTAATGGAACGGTTGCTGCCATTGTTTTTCCTCTATTAAGTTGATTTGTCGAGATTCTTGGTTATTTTTTGGCACCAAAAAACTACTCTTAACGACAATTATATCAGATAATTTACAAAAATGATAGCTAAGTTTAACTTTCGCAAAACCGCTCCTATGTATAGCGTAGGAGCGGTTCTGTATTTGCATGAAAAGAAATGATTAGCTGCGAGCAAAATGAGCGAAAGCACGGTTGGCTTCGGCCATTTTGTGAGTGTCTTCTTTCTTCTTGAAGGCGATGCCAGTTTCGTTGCAGGCGTCGACGATTTCTGTCGCTAAGCGCTTGCTGTACGGCATGCCGCTTTTGCTGCGAGCAGCTTGTACTAGCCAAGTAAAGGCAAAGTGCTGCTGGCGATGGCCTTGAATTGGAAACGGAATTTGGTAGTTAGCACCGCCAACGCGGCGAGACTTAACCTCGAAAGCCGGGCTAATATTGTTAATTGCCTTTTCGAAAACCTCTAGCGGTTCCTCGCTCTTGAGAGTTTTAGCAGCTTGTGCTAGAGCATCATAGACAGCCCGCTCGGCTGCTAATTTCTTGCCGTTGAGCATTGACTTGTTGATGAGGCGCTGCACCAAAATCGACTGGTATTTGCGATCTGGCTGCAATTGGCGCTGGAGCTTTTTGGTAACTTTGCGAGGCATGATTACTTATCCTCCTTCTTGGTGCCGTATTTACTACGGCCTTGTTTGCGTTTGGATACGCCTTGCAAGTCAAGCGCACCGCGAACGACATGATAGCGCACACCTGGCAAGTCTGGTACGCGGCCGCCGCGAACTAGCACCACGGCGTGTTCTTGCAAGTTGTGGCCTTCGCCGCCGATATAAGCCCAAACCTCGTGGCCGTTAGTCAGGCGAACGCGGGCGACTTTGCGCAGCGCCGAGTTCGGCTTCTTTGGCGTTTTGGTGGTAACCTTGACGCAAACGCCGCGTTTGAGCGGTGCGTTCTGGTTGTAATAGCGCACCTTGAGGGCATTGTGGATACGGCCTAGCGCCGGCGACTTCGATTTTTTGCTAGCCGTCTGGCGAGGTTTGCGTACCAGCTGATTGATAGTTGGCATTCAACTTCTCCTAATTACGATGATAATAAACGAGCTTGCTAAAGGCTCATGGCGCAAGCGGCAATGCAGCAAACATCCGCCTGCATCTCGAGAGCTGCGGCTTTATCACACCGATAACCCCGCTTTACCCGAGAGAAACTCTATATTCTATTATAGCAAAAAACCTATTAAAAAGCAAGGTTTGCTCGTCTTCTGGACGACGGAGTCAGGAATGAACTCAACTGGTGATGTTTGGCAAAAGTTCGCTTTCGTCGTTTCCGACTCATCAGCATAGATACGCATCTATGGAGCGAACATGACAAGCAGAGACTTTGACAGAGGTTCGCTGGAGACTGGTATCGCTACAGCATCTTGGCGATATTGATCACCAAGTAGGCTACTGCTGCGACAGCAATGAGACTCAATGCTATGACGTTGTACAACGTATGCAACGTCGTAGCTGCCGCTGTAGCGACAACCTGGCTACGGTATTTGCGATAGTACCACAAGTACACCAGCAAAAAACCGAAGCCAGTCGCGGACAGGGCGACCCCTGCCGCCAGGCTGTACCAGATGTTTGTGATGTGCAGGAGTCCAAAGCACACACTAGCGCGTGCTCGTTCGCGCCAGCTCCACTTTTCGCTCCCGGAGCGAAAAGCTTGCTCCTCTAGTAGCGCGAAGAGCAATAGCATGTTGTATGCCTCGCATCTGGTAGCTTTAGCATTGTGAAGAGATCTCTGCGATGACGTGTAGTTCGTGAAGTCTCCTATGAGGAAAACTCCCGCTGCACCAACAAACCAGGCAGCCCCTGTTGCCCATCTCGCGGGGAGGAACGTCTCAAAGATACTAGTCAGCAGCTCGACTACGGAGCTATCAAGCCCCGGAATCATCAGTAGCACTTTTATCGTGGCGATTGTCACGATAATCAATACTGTTGCGATAGCGGTGAGCCATCGCTGATCAAAGTATCTGGCATCTCCGATTGCGCGGGCCAGATTAGGCCAAACAAAAGTTGGCCTAGTGTCTCGGGGCATAGCTCTTCTGAAGAGCCATGCCATGACCCCCTTTCGGGGTCGATGCACTATCATAAGTTCCGAGTGCACGAAATGAACACCTCTTTCAAAGGTTGGTCGGCTTGTCAAAGTGCGCTTTCATACAAGAATCTACTCCCTGTCAATGAAAGCTGATATAGATATATCACATATGAATGTGTAAGTCAATGTATCAGGCAATTTTATTGAATTTTATGCAAAAAAGCGCAAAAATAACGAAAAACAAGCATTTTCACCTGTTTGCGACGTTTGCAGCTGCGGATAAACTTAGCTCTATATTTATAACTAGGAATTGAAACAAATGATAGCAAGAGCTATTTGTCGTCGCTGCTTGATTTCTTGTCGTTTCGAATAAACCATCGAATCAAAGCGATAGCGGCTACTACGGTTGCAATTATTACTATATACGGTATAGCTACGGTGATATAGGCTATGATGATTTCTTTACTCATAGCTATATTGTTTAATTAATATTGTCTACATGTCAATACTTTCGCCGTATTTTTTGTACTAAACTTGAACCGCTATCGCATTAAAAACGCAAGCAATATAGTATAATAAACGTATGAATCCGCTAAACGACAATGATATCCAATACGCTGGCCATCCTGAACAGGCACCGCGTCCCGATCCGTTAGTGCCAGAACCGCAGCGCCGGCCGCCGCGCGACCCTTTCCGTAAATTTCGCCTGATTATGATTGGCGCTGGCGTTGCTGCCGTTTTGGTGATTGTTGTTGCGATCGTGGTAATGACGCTCGCTCGCTCGTCAACGGTTAAGACAGATGAAAAGAAAAAAACTGACGAGACCAAGGTAGCTCACTTGACTGCTGCCGAAACCATCAAGCACGTCAACGTTTATTTCAAAGGCAAGGAAAAAGCCAAATCGTCAATCACCACTCCGGTGAGAGTTAAAGGAAGGAAATTTTACACCGTGGTGCCCGACCTTGATCAAGTTCAGAGTTTGGCTGGTTACGTTCCTAAGGATAAATCAACTTCGCAGCGCGAATCAATCGAGAAAAACATGGACTACGATGGCTTTACCCGCAAGGTCTTCTCGGAGGGCAACAGAGCAAATTATTTAGCTGATTTCACGCGCGACGATGTCACTTGCCAGCTGAGTACCGATATTTCGCAGCGTGACAAGCTCGGCGATTGGATGGAGATTCGCTGTCTCGACACTAAAGTTTACGCTGAATACGCTGAGGCGCAGCAGCCGGTGGTTTCGGTTTATACCCCAGCCGTGAGTGCCGCTGGACAGTACGGTTTCATCGGTAAGCCAGCCCCGTTCAAGGGTGCGCTGAAAGGTTATCAGCTGCTAGAAATTCCAGTCAGCACAGTGTTGTATCAGCGAATGACTGCGCCTGACAATCTAGGATTATTCTATCAGACGCCAGACGGCTTGTGGCATTATTTCCAAGATCGTAATCGCAACATACTGGTCGCCTGCACCCTTTACAATAACCGCGAATTACGGATGGCCTACGCTGACCAAAAGTGCCAGCCGATTGGCGGCAGTACTAGAGATACGGTGACATATTCTGGCAAACGAGATTAGATCTCGCCTTATTCTGGCTGTTGGAATATGCAAAGATACAGCGCGCCAAAAAATTAGCTGCAAAAATAATTACCGCTCATCTATGCGAGCGGTAATTATAGTTTAAGCGGGTCTGCCTACGACTCAGCATCGACATCTGGTGTAATGTCGTCGGCCTCCTCGTCAACGCTTTCGGCGTACTCGTCGGCTGGTGAATCGTCCTCGCTAGTGTCGAGCGAACGGACGCCAGTACCCACCGGAATCTTGCGGCCGATGATGACGTTTTCCTTTAGGCCGTGCAAGTGGTCGGCGCGGCCGCTGGTGGCAGCATTGATTAATACGCGGGTAGTATCCTGGAAGGACGCGGCGCTTAGCCACGAGTCGCTCCAGATACTCACCTTGGTGATACCCAAGAGCATTTGCGCGTATTGCGCTGGCTCTTTACCATTAGCGACCAAAGTCTTATTCTCGGCAACGACGCGCGCTTTCGAAACGATATCGCCCATAACAAAGTCGCTGTCGCCTGGGTCCTCGATCTGGACGCGGCTAAACATCTGGCGAACAATGATCTCGAGATGCTTGTCAGCCACGTCTTGGCCTTGCGCGGCGTAGATGCGCAACACTTCGTTGATGATATAGCGCTGAGTTGCCTCGGTGCCCTTCAAACGCATCAGGTCGTGCAAGTTGAGCGAGCCGATTGTCAAGCGGTCGCCTGCCTCAACGTGGTCATTGGCCGATACCACTAGCTGCGCAGTACCTGGAATCTCGTAGCGGACTGGCGCGGCAGCGTTAGCGGCAATGACGATAGTGTCTTCGGCGGCTTCGACAACACCGTCGAATGGCGCCACTAGCGAACGGCTATTATCGAGACCTTCGGCGAGGATATCGCCAGCCTTGACGCTAGAGCCGTCTTGCAATAGCGGTTTGCGACCTTCGAGTGGCAAGCGCTCAACGCGGCCAGCCTCTGGCGTGACCTGGACGATATATTTCTTGCCGTCTTCCCAGACATCGACAGTACCAGCCACCTCAGTGATGTAAGCTTGACCCTTCGGATTGCGCGCTTCAAAGAGTTCCTCGACGCGCGGCAGACCCTGAGTGATGTCGCTACCGGCCACGCCAGAGTTGTGAAAGGTACGGAGTGTCAGCTGAGTACCTGGCTCGCCGACCGACTGAGCAGCGATAACGCCAACTGGTTGAGCCGCGCCAACTAGCTCGTTAGTTGCCATATCGATACCGTAGCTGCGGCGCGGAATACCCTCGAGATTGTTGGTCGAGAGGATCGACTGAATCTTGACCTCGTTGATATTAGTGTCGGCTTCGATTTTGTTGGCGATTTCGCGGGTAATCAACTCGTTAGCACCGATATAACCTGGCACAGCATCACGCGTATAGCGTCCGTACAAGCGATTACCGAAGCTGATCATCGTTTCTTCAGTCTCTGAACGATAAATCATGTAGCCCTCGTCGTCACCCTCTTCGTCCTCAACAGTGAAGACATCTTGCGAGACATCGACCAAGCGGCGCGTTAGGTAGCCTGAGTCGGCTGTCTTTAGCGCGGTATCGATTAAACCTTTACGCGAACCGCGGGTAGCGACGAACGATTCCAAGCTCGACAAACCGCGGGTGTAGTACGAGCGAATTGGCAGCTCGATTTCGCGGTTGGCGGCGTCGACCTGGATACCAATCATGGCGCTAGCTAGCTTGACGTTACTAATATCACCGCGGGCACCCGAGTTAACCATGATCGAAATACTAGTGTCGATTTGGTGCAAGTTGTCTTGGAGTAACTTAGTAACTTGATTGTCAACCTTGCGCCAAGCTGCTACCGTCAAATTGTAACGCTCGTCGTCGGTGATCAAACCCTGGTCGTATTGATCGGCAATCAACGCTGCATGCTTATCGCCTTCCTGGATTATCTCCTCGGTTTGATCAAGGTGGACATAGTCGTCTTTACCAGTCGATACTGCGGCCACGGTAGCGAAGCGGAAAGCTAAGCCTTTCATGCGGTCGGCCGTCTTGGCGGTTTCTTCGGCGCCATAACGATCAAAGATTTGCGCCAAAACTTTCTTCAGCTCTTTCTTGGTCTGGACGTTATTATTGTAAGGAAAATCGTCCGGCAAGATTTCGTTGAAGAAGACGCGGCCCAGCGTGGTGTTGTGAATCTCGCCCTTGGCGCGAACCCGAATTGGGCTTTGCAAGTGAAGTCGGCCCATATCGTAAGCCAGCTCAGCGTCGCGGCTATTAGCAAAGACAGCGCGATGCTCGGTCTGGACGCTCGGCTTTTCGTAGGTCAAGTAGTAGTTACCAAGCACGATATCCTGGCTGATACTAAGCACTGGACTGCCATCGGCTGGCTTAAGCAAGTTGTTAACAGCGCTCATCAGCTCGCGAGCTTCAGCCTGAGCGTCATCGGACAACGGCAAGTGGACAGCCATCTGGTCGCCATCAAAGTCGGCGTTGAAGCCGGCGCAAACTAGCGGATGCAGCTGAATCGCCTTGCCCTCGACTAATTTCGGCTGGAAAGCTTGGATACTCAAACGGTGCAGGCTTGGTGCGCGGTTAAGCAAGACGTACTTGCCCTTGATGACCTCGTCGAGTGCGTCCCAAACCACTGCTTCGCTCGACTCGATCAGACGTGTAGCGCTGCGGATATTATGCGCGTAATCATGCTCAATCAACCAGCTGATGACAAATGGCTTAAATAGCTCGATCGCCATTTGCTTTGGCAAGCCGCACTGATTGATCTTAAGCTTTGGACCAACGACAATTACCGAACGGCCAGAGTAATCGACGCGCTTACCGAGCAGGTTCTGACGGAAGCGGCCTTGTTTACCCTTAAGCATATCGCTGAGACTCTTCAAGCGTCGGCGGTTGCCAGTGGCGTTGACAGCCCGACCGCCGCGCGCTGATGAATTATCAATCAGGCTATCGACAGCTTCTTGCAGCATGCGTTTTTCGTTGCGCTGAATCACTTCTGGAGCGTTTAGCTCAATTAGCTTCTTGAGGCGATTGTTGCGGTTAATGACGCGGCGGTAAAGGTCATTCAAGTCGCTCGTCGCGAAACGGCCGCCTGCCAGCGACACCATCGGCCGCAGGTCTGGCGGGATCACCGGCAGAACCGTCATGCACAGGCTCGACGGCTTGATGCCAGCTGCTTGCATGCCTTCTAGAACCTTAAGTCTTTTTAGTAGCTTTTTCTCGCGCTGGCCCCTGGCGTCCTCGGATTCTTGTTGCAGATCAGCGATTAGCTTGTCGAGGTCAATCTCGTCGAGCATTGCCTTGAGCGCGGTGCCGCCCATGGCTATTTCGACTAATTCTTCGTAAGCTTCCGGCAAGTTGCGGTAATCAGTTTCGCTCATTAGCGCGTGCTTTTGCAAGCTTTCCAGCTGCGATTTCTTGGTGGTAAATTGATTTTCTAGCTCTTCGAGCTCTTTGCTCTGTTCTTCAGCCAAAGCCTTGACGTCAGCGCCGTCGGCGCCAGCTTCGCGTTCGTAACGAATTTTGATAGCGGCGCGAGCAGCTTCAGTCTCGGCTTCGAGATCGGCTAGTAATTGGTCGCGTTTTTCTTCGTCAACCTTCAGAATTACGTACGTAGCAAAGTAAGCAATCCGCTCGAGATTACGTACTGTGATGCCTAGCAGTAAGCTCATAGCACTCGGCGTGCCACGCATGAACCAGATGTGTGCCACTGGCGCGGCCAGTTGAATGTGGCCCATGCGCTCGCGGCGGACAATGGATTTGGTGACCAGTTCGCCGTTTTTATCGACGGCAGCTTCGCGCGAACGCACGCCCTTGAGCTTGGAATCATGCGGATTGATATCCTTAACCGGACCAAAGATTCGCTCGCAGAACAAGCCGTCGCGCTCTGGCTTTTGGGTGCGATAGTTAATCGTTTCCGGCTTAGTGACTTCGCCGTGGCTCCATTTTAGGATATCTTCCGGGCTGGCAACCACCAAGCGCACTGCGTCAAAATCTGCGATACCAGATGTCGAGACTACTCGTGCCATCTTACGCCTCCTCCTCTTCATTATCGTTTGTATCGTCGTAATTATCGTAATCGCTTTCCTCTTCCGAGATTTGACCGTCATCGTCAATATCGCGCACGCTCATGCCGTCGTCGATATTGCCGATGCCGTCAGATTCGTCAAGGTAGGTTTCTTCGTCGTCATCGTCGCCGGAATTATCGCTACCATTGTTATCGTCGCTTGCTGGCACAGTTTTGTCAGCCGGGCCGCTAGTAGCGATGAGATTTTCGGCATCGATATTGTTGGTGTGTTCGTCAACCAGATCGACGCGCAGCCCCAAACCTTGCAGTTCTTTCACCAAAACATTAAAGCTTTCTGGCAGCTTCGGGCCGGTGATGACGTCGTGCTTGATAATTGATTCGTAAGCTTTAGCGCGGCCGTAAACGTCGTCGGACTTGATAGTCAGCATTTCCTGCAAAGTAGTCGCCGCACCGTAAGCTTCTAGCGCCCAAACCTCCATTTCACCGAAGCGCTGGCCGCCGTTTTGCGCCTTACCGCCGAGCGGCTGCTGAGTGACCATGGTGTACGGGCCGGTCGAGCGGGCGTGAATCTTGTCGCTGACCATGTGGTGCAGCTTGATCATGTGCATGACGCCAACAGTAGTGCGCTCCTCAAAAGCTTCGCCGCTGCGACCGTCGAAGAGCTGACTCTTGCCGTCTTTGGCAAAGCCGGCTTTCTCGAGTTGTTCTTCAATCGTTTCATTACTGACACCGTTAAATGGCGGCGTAGCGACTTTGTAGCCGAGAGCGCGAGCAGCCATGCCCAAGTGTGTCTCGAACAGCTGACCCAAGTTCATACGGCTTGGCACGCCTAGCGGGTTAAGCACCACATCTACCGGCGTACCGTCAGCCAAATACGGCATATCCTCGACTGGCAAAATACGCGCTACCACGCCCTTGTTGCCGTGACGGCCAGCCATCTTGTCGCCGACACTGATTTTGCGTAGTTGTGCGACATAAATCTGGATCTGCATTAGCACGCCAGCCTTTAATTCGTGGCCGTTTTCGCGGCTGAAAATCTTGACACCGACAACTTTGCCGCCGCCAGCATTATTCATACGCTGCGAAGTATCGCGTACGTCCTTGGCTTTTTCGCCGAAAATAGCGCGCAGCAAGCGCTCCTCAGAACTTAGCTCTTGCTCGCCCTTTGGCGTAATCTTACCAACCAAGACATCACCGGCGCGTACTTCAGAACCAACCTGTACGATACCGTCTTCGTCGAGGTGACGCAAGCTGTCTTCCGATACATTCGGGATATCGCGAGTAACAATCTCTGGACCGAGCTTAGTTTCGCGAACTTCAACTGAGTAATCCTTGATATTAACTGAGGTCAGCGTATCATCTTCGACCAAGCGGCGGCTGATGACGATAGCATCCTCCATATTGTAGCCGCCCCACGGCATGAAGGCCACCAACAAGTCTTTACCGAGCGCCAATTCGCCGTCAGCGATTGACATGCCCTCGATCAAGATATCGCCCTTAGCGACCTGCTCACCGCGCTGGACTCGAACTTTCTGGTTGATGCAGCGATCATCGTTGCTCTTGGTGAAATGAATTAAGTCGTATTTTTTGACGCCGTCGGCGTACTTGACTTCGATGCTATCGCCATCGGCACGGATAACTTCGCCATCAGCTTCAGCGACAACCAGTTGGCTGGAATCGCGAGCAATATTAGCCTCGATACCAGTACCGACAGTTGGCGACTGCGGCTGCAATAGCGGCACTGCCTGGCGTTGCATGTTCGAGCCAGTCAAAGCGCGGTCGACGCGGTTTTTCTCGATGAATGGCACCAGGCTAGCGGTCGAGCCGAGGATTTGCTTGTGCGAAGCGTCAATCAACGTCACTTCCGAAGCATCGACGCGGGCCGGCTGCAAGAACTTGCGGGCCGAAACACGCGGGCTTTTCAGATTATTATTCTCGTCGAGCTTGACGCCAGCGTCGGCAATCACTTCGTTAACTTCTTGGGAAGCGTCGAGATATACAACTTCATCGGTGACATGGCCGCCAACAACCTTGAGATATGGTGTCTCGATGAAGCCGTATTCGTTAATCCGCGCATAAGTCGCCAGGTTCAACACCAAACCGATATTAGCGCCCTCTGGCGTCTCGACCGAGCAGATTCGTCCGTAATGTGTCGGGTGAGCATCGCGCACTTCGAAGCCAGCACGCTCGCGACTCAAGCCGCCTGGCCCCATTGAGCTCAATCGGCGTTTGTGGCTAAGCTCTGAAATCGGGTTGACCTCGTCGAGCAGCTGGCTGAGCTGACTAGAAGCAAAGAATTCGCGCACCGCTGCCACGACCGGACGGGCGTTTATCAACTGGCTTGGCGTAACACTTTCGAGATCAGACATTGACATGCGGTCCATAGCGTTGCGCTGCATGCGCAGCATACCGACGCGGAACTGGCGCGCCACTAGCTCGCCGACTAGCTTAATGCGGCGGTTGTCGAGTGCGTCGATGTCATCGCCTGGCTCTTGAGTGTTATTCATGCGGATCAATTCGCGAATGATAGCCACCAAGTCGCTCTTTTGCAGAGTACGATTCTCGGCGATATTTGGCACATCTAGCCCCAAACGCTTGTTCATCTTGTAGCGGCCGACACGGCTGTAGTCGAAGCGTTTGAAGTCAAAGAACATTCGTTCAATCATCTGGCGCGCGTTATCGGTCGTTGCCAGGTCGCCCGGGCGCAAGCGGCGGTAGACTTCAATCAATGCTTCGTTGACGCCATGAGCTGGATCTTTCTCGAGCGTAGCGTCGATATATTTGATATCGCCAGTATCAATATCTTCGAATAGTTCTTTGATCTCGGATACTTTACTGTAGCCAAGCGCTCGCAGGAACGTCGTCACGGCAATTTTGCGGCGGCGATCGATCTTGACGTATATAGCGCCGCTAGCGCTGGTCTCGAACTCCAACCAAGCACCGCGGCCTGGAATCAACTTAGCGCTGTATAGACTGCGCCCAGCACCCTTTTCTGCAGTGTAGAAGACACCCGCCGAGCGAATCAGCTGGCTAACAACCACCCGTTCCGTACCATTAATGATGAACGTTGCCCGGTCGGTCATCCACGGATAGTCGCCCAGATAGATTTCTTGTTCTTTGACCTCGCCAGTCACCTTGTTGGTCAGTTCGACCGTTACCGACAGCGGCGCTTCAAACGTCAGATTATTCTCTTTGGCGAATTTCTCGTCATTTTTTGGATCCTCAAATTTATAATCCTTGAATCGTAATTCAAGTTTTTGGCCGGTGTAATCCTCGATTGGGTTGAGTTCTGCGAAGATCTCGCTTAGGCCCGTCTCGACGAAATCTCTCCATGATTCCTTTTGATGAGCCAAGAGGTTCGGCACCTCGACCGCTGTGTCATCATTGGTGAAGAAGACACGTTTGGCCGGGGTGTGTTGCGCCGTTGTTGCTTGTGGCATAGTACTCCTGCTTGATGGTTAAGTTTTATGAAACCGCATTAGGGGTGATGATCCCCGCTCGCGATTGGCACCGAAGCTTTACTAAATGTAGATACCGCATACCAAAAACGCCGCGCCACAGGCGCAGTACACAACCAACCCACATTACACAATCTTCATTATCTCTAATTATAATCGCGCGAAGCCGCTAAGTCAAGAGTTTTGGCAATAAAAACAAGGAAAATCCCCGCCAGTTTTACCTGGCGGGGCGGCTAGAGATGGCTCCCCCTAGCTGGAGCGCCTCGTTAAGAGGCGTTATTTGAGGTGAGTGGTGTCGCGCTGTGAGTCATTCCAGACTTTGGCGGCTTTGGCCATCGCGTAAGCAAAGGCTATCATAGCGCAGCTAGCCAGCGCAAACAAGGCAGCAAAAACCGCTACCCAGATCGTACCAATCACTAGGAGTCTGAGCACTACAAGCGCCGCAGCTGTGGCATAAAAAAACCACGCGGCTGCGCCCAACTTGCAGTACCGCACCCTGTGCGTAGTATACACGCTAGTCGAGACGGGGCTATAAATCCCCTGGCTCTCCGACTGCAGGAACGCCCTGTGGGCGAGCGCAGCGGCAATAGTACCGCTGCTAAACGAGGCCAAAATCATAACCTCGACGATTCTAATCATCTCTCTTTCACCTCCTCAGGTCGAAACGACTAGAATATCTAAAATTATACCACAGCGTCTCTCAAGGCGCGACCTTCTGCCTAGAAATCGCAAATCTGCTAAAATCATCGCCGTTATCGTGCGGCTGTCAAACTAGTCAACCGCTTCTTCAGCGGATTATTTTCCAGATTTCCCTGGTTTGCTGTCTTTGTTGTTTTTGTGGCCGATTACTTCGTCGACTATGCCGTATTGCAGCGCTTCGTCGGCGCTCATCCAGTAGTCGCGCTCCATGTCAGCTTTGACCTTGTCAAGTTTCTGGCCAGTGTTGCCGGCTATGATTTTCGCTAACCGCTCTTTTAACTCTATCGCCTCGCGCAGGCTGATTTCTTGGTCGGTCACCTTGCCGTGAGTGCCGCTCGACGGCTGGTGAATCATCACCCGGGCGTTCGGTAGCAAATAACGCTTACCCTTGGCGCCGCTGCTGAGCAAGAAAGCGCCCATACTGGCCTGCAACCCAATGCCGATCGTCTGGACGTCAGGCTTGATATATTGCATAGTATCATAAATCGCCAAGCCATCGTACACCACGCCGCCTGGGCTGTTGATATAGAGTTGGATATCCTTTTCGGGATCTTCATTGGCTAAGTGCAGCAGCTGAGCCACGATGACGTTGGCTGTAGCTTCGTTGACTTCCTCGCCTAGGAAAATGATGCGATCCTCGAGCAAGCGCGAATAAATGTCGTAACCGCGCTCGCCGTCGCGCGTACGGACGATTACGTTGGGCACTAAGTAATTCGATGGTTTCATAGTCTGATTGTAGCGTACTAATTAGCACTCGTCAAGGCAGAGTGCTAATAACTTGCTATTTAACACGAAATGTAGTATAATAAAAAGATGGATGGCGCAATCCCGCGCTGTCTAGCTCCGTTTTTTAAGAGAGAGGGGGTACGCTATGAGCGTACCTATCCCACCACCCGACCAGACGCCGCTGTGGCGGCGTCTCCTAGCCATCCTCCTGCTGGCCGTTTGGCCGGCGGGAGCGTTTTTCCTCCTCCTCGGCTCCGCAGCCGAGGAGAGTAGCCTTCTCGGCCGGGGCTTCATTGCCCTAGTCGAGGCGCCGTGGTGGGCGCTGACCAGCGCCGTGATGGCTCTGGTCACCGTCACTCTGCTGTGCGTCCCAGCCACCCTCAGGGTGGCTGGAGATTTCATCATCGGAGCGAGTTCGCTCGCCCTGGAGATAGCTTGGGCCGTCGACCCTGCGACGACCCAGGTAGCAGGCACTCCCCTTTGGGGATGTCTGCTATTTACCACCGGCATCGCCCTGATTGATGCCGGCCACAACCTTCAGGAGCGGCGGGCTCGCCCGCCGCAGAGCGAGAACGGGTCATAAGCCCCGCCCCGCCAGACTAACAGTCTCGCCGGGGGCGGGGCTGTTAGTCTTTTTTGGCAATATTTCTTACGCTAGCACCCCGCTTTTCTTTTAGTCTTAGTCTCATATTCAAAATACCCCGCTTACGCTAGCGAGGTATTTTTTGGCAGGCGTGTTATTACTGCTACTTGCTTGCCGCTTCTGATTTCTTTGCTTTGGCGCTAGATTTTTTGCCAGCTGGTTTCTTGGCGGCTGGTTTGCCGTCTTTGCTATTTTTACCAGCCTTAGCAGCCTTGTCCGTCTTGCTTTTGTCAGTTTGCACAGTTTTTGCTTTCTTAACATCTGGAGTGTTTAGCTCAACCAATTTATCAACAGTCTTTTCGGTGATCAAACGATTGGCGATTTCGCGCTGGGCTTCTGGCTGATCGAAACGTTTAGCCATTTCGGTGTTATTAGCGTATTGTTGCTTGTAAGCATTGATGTGCGCTGCCAGCTCGTCGGCGGTTGCTTCGATTGCCAGCTCTTTGCTCAGTTCGGCTAGTACCAACCCAGCTTTGATACGCGCCTCGGCTGTATCGTTAGCTTCTGCTTCGACCCAAGCGTCGCGGTTGGCAAACCCGCGCGATTCGTAGTATTGATCCAGCGTCATGCCACGGTACCGCAAATTTTGCACCAAATCCTGCTCCAGCGAGCGGATCTGATCTTGACGCAGTACGTCTGGCACAGCCACATCGCTGGCTGCTACTAATTGCTTAACCAAATCGTCTTTTAATTCGTCTAGCGCTTGGCGCTCTTGCTGCGCAGTGATTTCGGCTTCAATATCTTGGCGCAAATCGTCCATCGAAGTATAAGGGCCAGCCTTGGCAGCAAACTCATCATTCAGCTCGGGCAACTCCACCTTATTAACCTTCTTGATAGTCGTTTCAAACACTACGTCGGCGCCCGCCAAATCTTTGGCATGATAATCTTTCGGGAACTGCAGGGCGACGTCCTTTTTATCGCCCGCCTTGAGGCCAACTAGCGCTTCTTCAAAACCCGGGATAAAAGCGCCGCTACCGATGGTCAGCGGATAATCTTTGCCGGTGCCGCCCTGGAAAGCTTTGCCGTCGCGCTTGCCAACGAAATCAATAATCACCTCGTCGCTGTCTCGCGCTGCTTCGGTGGTTTCAGTCTTTTCAGCCAAACCTTTACGAATGCGTTCAATTACTTCTTCGACGTCTTTTTTGTCAACTTTGATTGCCTTTTTGGTTGCTTTGAGTTTCTTGTAATCGCCAAGCTTAATCTCGGGCATGATATCAGCCTCGGCCGTAAATTCCAGCGTCTCGCCAGGTACGAATTTCTTCAGCTCAACTTCTGGGCGGTCAAGTACTTGCAGTTTGTTGCTCAGGAACGCCTCGGCGACAGCGCGATTAATTGCCGCCTCTAATGTCTCTTGGCTAAGCGTGTGCGGGTCGGCGTGCTTTTTGACTACCGCAATCGGCACGTGGCCCTGGCGAAAGCCATTAACTTTGATTTTTTTAGCCATTCGCTTGAGCGCAACTTGTTCTGCTGTCTCAAGCTCTGGCTGGCCTGCCGCTACCGTTACCAGGACGCGGGTGGCCGATAATTTCTTCACAGTCGTCTTCATAACGACGTATTATAACAGATTATGCTCAGGCTGGCTATTTTGGACAAGCTACAAGATATCTGACAAGTCGAAAACATCGTCGTCTTCGTCGTACTGCTGATGATGACGGCGATCGCTGACAGCAGTGACAACCCGCTCGAAGCTGACTTGCTGTTCGCTGTTTTCGCGAATATTTTGTAGATTATACAAGCCCTTGGCGACAGACTGCTCATCAACCGTCATCACGTAGCGGACGCGCTTTTTAATGGCTTCTTTGACCTGGCGGTCAATCGGTCGGCCAGTATAATCAACTTCGACTGAAACCCGTTCGCTGCGCAGCTTTTCGGCGATTCGTTCAGCGTCGTCAAGTACATTGCCTACGGTTACAATATAAGCCTGAGTAGCGCTCTCGAGGTGGCGCATACCAGTATGGCGCGCCAGCAGCTCAATAATATTCGACATGTCTGATTGGCCGCCGACCGAACTTTGCAAGTCGTTATTGACGTAGCGTCCGCCCTTATAGAGTAAGGCACTATGTGTAGCATCAGCTTCGGTGAAATCGAAAATAATGCCGCCAGTGTATTCTGGATGTGCCAACGTGATATCAAGGATAACGTTATCAATTCCCAGCCGCTCTAACCGTTCATATAATGCCACTAAATTCACATAACATTCACTATGGCGGATAACTTCTGGTAAGTCTTCGGCCGATCTGGCGGTCAAAAGCTTAGATAATTTTTGTAGAACTTCACTAGAGTGCGACAACCCGACGATATCAATTGCGCGGTCGCGAAACTTATCTGGGGCTAATGTTCGCTTCTGCGCTAGTAGGCGCGCCATCAGGCTAGTCTGGACGGCGTCAAGATCAAGGTACTCGCTCAGTAGCAAATCGAGCATCTCTGAGTCATTAATACGTAAATTATAAGCCGAACGCTTGATGCCCATAGCGTCGAGGCCGCGCTTGGCGATAGCGATTGCTTCGACATCAGCTCGCGGCGACTCGCAGCCGGCATGTTCGTAGCGCAGCAGATAAGATGCGCTCGGGTAGGCCGACACGCCGAAAGCGCCCGCTACGATGTCGTAACGGCGACGATTCTGTAATTTTGACTCAGTGTCAATATCATATTCTTCATAGCCGTACAGTGTTGCCGTATTGCGCCACGATTGCTCGACTAGCTGGCAAGCGCGCACGGTATTCGGATAGTGCACGTCTGTATCGGCGGTTACATTGGATGCTGGTGCCATCATATACCCCTATTATAGCATAAATAGAATTATTTTGCAAGAGTGTTATCAAGCTTATGGCGACATGCTCACTCATACACGGCAATATCAGATGTCGCGCCGATATTTCGCGGACGAATTGAATCGAATTGTGTATGATCTAAATTGTAAAATTTTTGCAACTGTCTGTCTACAAACTCTTTACAGGCGCACCTAAATCAGCTAGAATGGGTTTGCGCGCTAGATATGATTATGCGCGGCGACTATGTAGGTAGCGAAGTGCATGTAGACGCGTAGCGCGTTAGGTCTCTAGAGATTAATATAGATAATCGCGATATAGTACTTTACAATCACACTCAGATGTGGCGACTGCGTGGGCAACGCAAGTATGCGTAGACGCGCTGCGCGTTGCTAAGAATCGGTAGATGTCGCGATATAGTACTTTACAATGACACGCAGATGTGGCGGAATTGGTAGACGCGCTAGCTTCAGGTGCTAGTGCCTTTCGGGGCGTGGAGGTTCAAGTCCTCTCATCTGTACCATAACTTGTATTTAGTGGAACAACGTTAATGCTGCCCGCTCAGGCAAAGCGGGCTTTTTTTGTTGAGCAAATAGTTGCCTCGCAGCTAAAGTTTGTGTTTAAATAGAAGCATGACGAACGAAGAACTAGCGATCAAGATCGACAACCTAAGCGATATCGTTGCTAATCTAGCAAAAACGATGGACGAACGGTTTAAGCAGATTGACCAAAGGTTTAAGCAAATTGACGAACGTTTCGAGCAGATCGACCGCAGGTTTGAGCAAGTTGACGAGCGTTTTGAGCAAATCGATGAGCAGCTTGCTGATATCCGCAAAGACCACAAGACTCTGGTTGATATCGTGAAAGATATGGATCTGGCGGCAGATGAACGGTTCCAGGAATTAAAGGCTGGGCAAGCCGAGCTGGCGGCTAACCAAGAGAGTCTGCGGGCCGACCTTGCTGTTGTTCGCCGCGAGCTGTACCATGAGTCTGGCAGCCGCGAGATGGTAGACGACACGCTTTATAACTCGCTTGATAAGCGCTTGCGCCGAGTAGAGGCAAAGTTTCCTGATTTAGCGTCGAGCCAAGCGGTCTAGCTGTTCCGCTCAAAATACGATTGCTCTTCTCTTCTCCTACGCTAGTTTTAAATAAGTGTAAGCGATAGCGTGCATATATTTGGTCTGTTAATCGATTAAGAGGCCACTTTTTGCTAGCGGCGTTAACAATTATAACAAGCCATTTGTAGAAAATATAATTTTTGGCAGTATCTGCCTATACCTGCGGCAAAACATCGCCGTTGACACTAGCGGTAAGCGATCGCAGATTGTCGCCGACTTTGACGCCTGGATTCATAATACCGAGCGGATCAAAAACTTTTTTGATAGCCGCGTACATCTCGCGAGTGCGAACGTCAAGGTGTTTATACGCGAAATGCGCTGCGATCCGACCCTCGGCTGCTTGGCCAATGAGCGCGCCGTCATACTTAACAGCCAAATTAGACAATTCATCAAAAATCTTGAATAATTTTTGCTTGTCTCCAACTTGACGCAGCGACAGTACCGGATGAACCGTGTAAGTTTCGGTTAGCACGTGCCCAGAAATAGGCATATTACAATGCAGACGACCAGCCAAAACTGTTAATGCTTTGGTAAATTCATCGAAACGCGCAGCTGGAATATAAATATCACTATACAAATGCGGCGCAAAAGCTGGGTTTTTGTCAGGCAATTCGGCATAGCGAGCAATATTAAGTGCTGATAATAGCGCGTCATCGTCCGTGTCTTCGCTAGAAACTAATTTGACTCCCTCGGTGTTGCTGAATGTCTTCTGGATTTTTTTGAGGTTACGAGCGCGAGTACGAGCATTGAAATCGTCAAATCCGGCGATAATAACCGCCTGCGGGTCGGCTCCGTCCAAGCCAAACCAGTCAAAGTGCCGGCCGGCAGCAGCGGCAGCGCTAAATAGCTGAGCGTCAAAATACTCGGCAAAAGCTGCGCCGCTATCACGCAGTATGCGCATAGCGTCATTAGCTACGCTAGCTGAAGCAAATACTAGCGCAAAAACCTCGTTGCTCTGGCTACGAAATTCGGTGCGCAAAATCATCTCGCTGATAATACCTAGTGTACCCTGCGCACCGATGAATAGCGGTGTCAAGTCGAACTGATTTCCTCTCTTGACAGAGGCTATAGAGCTATAGCCAGACTTATCATATTCTGGCAGAGCAGTAATCACGTCGTGGTATTCGTCAATGATTGCGTCAATGCCGCGGTAAATATCGCCCTCTAGATTCTGCAAACCTTTCTTGCGGCTAAGTTCGCGCCGGCCAAGCGGGCCTGTCTGCAAAATATCGCCATTTGCCAAAACGATCTCGAGCTGGCTGACAAAGGCGCTCGAGTCGCCGTATTTACCGCTAGCCAGTCCAGCCAGATTGTCGGCGATAGCTCCGCCAACTGTTCGACGCGCATCTAGGCCGTCGAGCGGCGGGATGTTAACGCCCTGCAGGCTTAGCGCTTGGCGCAGGGTTCCAATGGTTGTGCCAGGCTGCAAGCGAACTAACCGCTGCTTGGCATCGTATTCAAAAACATTATTCATGTGCCGCGACATATCGGCTATCGTTCCGCGGCCAATTGCACCGCCTGTAGTTCCGCGGCCTGAACCGCGGGCAGTTATTGCCTGAACATGCCCGCGTTCAGCCAACTGCCATGATAAACGCGCCGTTTTGCGGATGTCGTCGGTGTTGCGCGGCGCAACGATCATCTCTGGCGCTAGACTCAATACTCCAGCATCGTTAATATAAGCCTGCCGTACATCGGGCCGGAAGTCAATCTCTCCTAGCAAATGTCCGCGTAGGTAATTAGCAATTTTGCTCATACACCCTCATCTTCATATAAATCTATTTTAGCATAAGCTGCAGCAATTTTTCGCGAATTTGTTAGAAGTTTGCTATAATTATTTGTGCAAGCAAAATACGTGCGATTTGCACGACAGCGGTGTGCCGCTAGAGCTTGCAAACGCTCGCGGATGTGGTGGAATTGGTAGACACGCATGCCTTAGGAGCATGTGCTTTCGAGCGTGAAGGTTCAAGTCCTTTCATCCGCACCAATGAGATTCGATACACACTCTGAGGAAAATACGCATAAAAAATAACCCGTATATCGCGGGCTATTTTAATTCCCCAAAAATCACGAATCACACGATTCTCGGCGGAAAGAGGTGAGATAAGCATTTCCATAACTACGATTGTCCACCACAACAATTTCGTTTCCCAGATTTGGTTCCTCACCTCTTCCTGGATGTGATAATACCATAAGCCCGCCCGGTTTGAGAAGCCCAAAAAGTTTGCTGACTGTGGAAAACTGCGGATTTTTGTATGGCGGATCGGCAAAGATTATGTCATACTTGCCTGCGCCGCCAGACTCAATCCACGAATTGACAGGGGCGCTAATAATTTTTGCTTCATTTTGAACGCCTAGCGAGGACACATTATTGCTTAAGATTTTTTGAGCAATTTTATCGCGTTCGATGAACGTTACGCGGGCAGCACCGCGGCTGAGAGCTTCGAGGCCAACCGCGCCAGTACCAGCAAAAGCGTCTAAAACCTGTGCGCCGTTAATCTCGTTGCCAATGCTATTAAACATAGCGTTGCGAATCCGCTCGCCCATCGGCTTGGTGCGAGTGTTGCTCTCTCTAGGCGCATCTAGTAGCCGCCCGCCGAAACGCCCGGCGATTACTCGGATCGAGCTCATTGGTGCGCCTCGCGGTAGGCGCGGTACCAAAAATACGTGATGACATTAGCAATTAGCGGGATCAGCGTTTGCCGCGTCTGTTGCGCTAGATGAGTCGTCCAGCCGCGCTTCCAGAATTCCTCGTACATGCCTAGCGCGTAAACTTGCTGCACTGCATCGAGAAATACCGTCTGCAAATCCTTATCATCTGCTAGTTTGAGCCAGATTGAATTTGGCGCCGAATCGGGAAACTTGGTCGTCTTGATGCTGGTCGCTACGCCTAGCTCAAATAACACATGCGTCGCAAACACACCCTTGGCACCCCAATACTCCCAGTTTTTACTAAGAGTCTCGCGCATGGTCGAGCCTCTGATGATGCCTTTTTCGGCGATCGACGCCCGCTCGTTTTGAGGCCGCCCCCATAGCTCCTCGATCTTTTCGCCTAGCGGATAATGATGAGCTGGCGTTAGACCGTCGGTAATGGCATGAGCCATCCAAGCCGCCTCAAAGGCTGCCCGCACATTATTACGCTTCTTAAGCGCCTGCACCAAATTGGTATAATGATCCATAATCATCTCGACTAGCGCCGTATCGCTGGGGTCGCTGGGGTCGATAAAATGCCACGGCTCATCGACGCCTGGACTTTTGCGCTTGATGCCGTCGGGGCCGTTGTTGCCTTCGAAATGCAAAATATCCTTGGCAGAAGGAAAACCGCGGCCAACCCTTGATATTTTGCGCAAATCGCGGCGAGCAATCCGGTCGATTTTCTGGTGCACGCCGATAAAATTACCCGAATGCGAACGAAATGTTGTCCCGCTGTACATGAATTGTATTATAGCACGCCGTTTGGCAGCGGCTCGGCAAAAGGCAAAAGACAGATAGGACTTGCCAAAACATAAGCATTGTGCTATATACTCGGTTTTAAGTTACAGAGAGCCTACAGATACAAAACATCAGCATTCCTCGGAGGTTAAGTATGCGAAACAGCAAAACCAGCAAACAAACTATAGTCATATCGATTATCGCCGTATTGACAATTATCAATACGATTCTGATAGCTGTAATATTTTTTATTCAGAGCAACAAGTTTTGGTCTACTGACTACATAACCGAAAATCACACGAGGCGCATAATCAATCTAGAAAAAACAATTAAAAAACTCGAAAATAATTCTAATTAAGCGTCGTCACCCGCTGGTTGTGGCGGACGCGTGCTTCTAGCGCTGGATATTTCGATAAACTTTCGCCGCTATCGATGAAGCGTATGGCGGCTTTCTGAGCGCGAGCAATCAGCTGCGTGTCGGCTAGCGTGGCAATCTGCAGATTAAGCGCGCCGTGCTGCATGCGTCCGTAAATCTCGCCAGGGCCGCGCAAGCTCATATCGACCTCTGCTAGATGGAAACCGTCGCTGGATTTTTCTATTTCCCGCAAACGCTGCGACGGTTTGTTATTCGTACTCATCATCAAATAGCAGAAGCTTTGGTGCTGACCGCGGCCGACCCGCCCGCGCAGCTGGTGCAATTGCGCTAAGCCAAATTGGTCGGCGTCCTCGATCATCATAATTGTAGCGTTTGGCACGTCGACACCAACTTCGATGACGGTAGTGCTAACCAAGATATCGTATTTTTGATCTTTGAAAGCTTGCATGATTTGATCTTTTTCGCTAGCAGTCATCTTGCCGTGCAGCATAGCGATGCGGCGGTGGCCAAAAATGCTATTTTTGAGTCGCTTGTATTCGGCTTCGACGCTTTTGCGGTCGCTAGAATCGCTATCGGCAATCAAGCTGCAAACTACGTAAGCCTGGCGGCCCTGAGCAATTTGCTGGTCGATAGCAGTATAAGCAGCCTCGCGCGAGGGCGGCGAAATAATCTTAGTAAGAATCGGCCGCCGGCCGCGCGGCTGCTCGTCGAGGACGCTGACGTCTAGCTCGCCGTAAACAGTTAACGCTAAGCTGCGCGGAATCGGCGTAGCAGTCATCGCTAAGAGGTGCGGCATAGCGGCAGTTATCGATGTTTTTTTTGCGTTTAGCGGGGCGCTCGATATACTTTCCTCACCTCCGTGTCTCGCTCGCGAGCCTGGGGCTGCGCGCCCGGTCTCTCGAGACGAGCCAGCGGCAATCGTCATAGGTTCAGAAAGTGTATCAAGCGCCCCCGACCCCACTTTCTCGTCCTTAACCTTCATCAGCAGCCTCTGCCGCTGCTCTACGCCGAAGCGATGCTGCTCATCGATAATCACGAAGCCCAAGCGGTGAAACTCTACTTTATCCTGAATAAGCGCGTGCGTGCCGACGACCACATCAACCGCGCCGCTTGCAATTTGCTGGTAGAGCGTTTGGCAGGCTTTACCCTTGACGCTGCCGATCAGCAACCCGACCGTCACGCCGAACGGCTCGAGCAGCTTAGCCAGCGTCTGGGCGTGCTGCCGCGCCAGAATCTCGGTCGGCGCCATAAACGCCGTCTGATAACCAGCGCTCGCCGCCTGCCGCGCTGCCAATCCGGCCACCACTGTCTTGCCGCTACCAACGTCGCCTTGCAGCAAGCGATTCATCGGCCTAGCATTTTCGAAATCTTGCAAGATGTCCCAGGCAGCGCGGCGCTGGGCGTTGGTTAGCGCGAACGGTAATTTCTTGACAAAATCCTGCACGACAGAATTTTCAAACGGAATAGCAAAGCCAGCCAGCTTCTGGTTGTCAATTTTGTTGAGCTGGCTAGCCAAAACTAGCTCAAATAGCTCTTCGAAGGCTAAGCGCTGACGAGCCTGCTCAACTTCCCTTTCGTTGCGCGGAAAATGCATCGCCGAAATTGCCGCCGCGCGGTCGAGCAACTTCTCGTTCTTGACGACGCTTGGCGGCAGAGTCTCGGGCAAAACGCTCATCAGCGGGCGCAATTGCTCGATAACTTTGCGTACTGTTTGCGATTTTAGCCCGCGCACCGCATGGTAAACCGGCAGCAGCCGATCGGCTTGTACTGGCAGCTCCTTGGCGAGCTCGGCCGTCGGATTGGTTAGCTGGTAGCGGCCGTAGTTATACTCGAACTCGCCGCTAAAATAAAACCACTCGTCGCTGCCGCCCAGCTGCTGCGCTCGGTACGGCTGATTGAACCAAACCGCGTTGAGCTTGCTGGTATCGTCAGCCAGTACCGCTGTCGTCAAGCGCAAACCGCGGCGGACTGGCCGAGTGCTGATTTGCTGGCAGCGGGCGCGAATTGTTACTTTGCCAGGGCGCAGCTCGGCAATCGGTGTCACGTTGGTGAAATCCTCGTGCTTGCGTGGCAAAAACAGCAAAATATCGCTAACCGTTTCGAGCCCCGCCCGCCGCAGCTCGGCTGCGGTTTTCGGGCCGACACCTTTGATTTGGTAGAGGCTAGTTGCGAGATTCATAAGTTTATTGTACTAGTTTTCAGGGAAATTGCGAAAAAGTATTGACAATTTCATCACTCTATGCTATATTAATACTAGCTTTTCGCTCAAGGTTAAGTAAAAGGGCGGAAAGTCGCCCTTTGCCTTGAGCATGATTTCTAGGAGGAATCATGAGCGCCACATTCGCTATCGTCTCAGCTTCTCTCATCACCGTCGTCGTTTGTGCGGCGACGTGCGCACTGATGATTCCGTCAGCCCAGACCCACCGGGTCTGGGCGGCCCGGTGGGCTCAGGCCCGAGCGGCCTGGGCTCAGTCCCGGGCCAACCGGGCTCAGTCCCGGGCTCAGGTCCGAACCGCCCGGGCTCGGGCAGCTCGGAGGGAGGTCTTCAAGGGCTAACAGCCCGCCAGAAAATAGCTCGCCGAATTGGTTCAACACTGGTTGAGACACTTAATCATTAAGTGTTTCCCGGGTTGATATAAAACCCAATTCCGGTTTGAGCCATTTCGGCGGGCTATTTTCTTTGGTGAGGTTTTTGTTAAGTTATTTATTTTACTTTGAAATTTTATAGATTTTATGGGAAATTGCGAAAAAGCGTTGACATTCCTGTTCCAGTATGATATATATATCAGCTTTTGTTGACGAGTCGAGCAAATCCTTGTCCAAAAGAGTTTTTTGATAAGCGAGGCCCACCGTGCGAGATACTTGCCCGAGACTTAGTCGCGAGCAGACATCTCGCATGGTGGCACAGATGACCACCCACGTTGCGAGAGAGATCGTTCTAGGAGGAACGATGGCTTATTTTGACGAGGAGGCCGCGCTTGATTTGCTCGAACGCGGTATCCGACTCGCTCAGGACAACCCTGGGGAGGTTGTCCGCGTTGAGTTCACAAAACTCAACGCGTGCGTTGATCTCTCGGTAGACTGGGATGACAGGCGGGACCCGACGTTCCTCGCCTCCCTGGCATTGTCCGCCGTTGAGGACCTTAAGCGTCATGCACGAGGTCTCGAGCCGAGGTTTGGTACTAGCGTCCACCCCCTGTGCAGTCTGGTCCTTCGGGGCTGACCTACCGCAGTGAGCGCCGCCCCGGCGCGAGATTTTCCCCAATTTCTCGCGCCGGGGCGGCCCGCCTCGCTTATCACTTTCCCTTGATTGATTTTATCAAAAACACCCGGTTAGCTAGCCGGGTGTTTTGTTGGCTTGAATTTTGCTCGAAAATCTATTCGGTCACGGCGATGATGCCCTCTATCGCGTAAGCCGTATCCTGCCAGCGCTCCACAGCGATGCAGTCGATGCCTAGGTTTTTGACCGGGAAGTCGTTGCCGCCTTCTTCTATTTTGTCGCCAAAGAACAAGATCTCCTCTTTGCTCACACCAGTGGCTTCCATCAACTTTTTCATGCCGTAGGCTTTATCGACGCCGATTTTGGTGATGTCGACGCTGGTGGTGCCGCCCAGGCGCACTTCGAATTCCGGCAATTTAGCAGCAACGTCGTCGCGCATTTGCTTGCGGACAACTTTGTTGGCTTCCGCCCAGGCGTATTTTTTCTCGGGCGAGGCTTGCTGGCCTAGCGCCGAATAAGTCACCTGGCTCAAGCGGTCTTCGATAATTTCGCCGTCGGGATTTGCTTCCCACAAATCAAATTTGCGCGCCGATTCTTCCAGAACCTGAGTGATTTTCTGCTTTTGTTCGTCGGTGAAATCTTCTTTATAATGCGTTTGCCACTCGCCGGCATTAATGTCAAAAGTATAATAACGCGTGCCGCACGTCGGCATCATGTGGAAGCGCGCCAGCAATTCCGGTGAAACATTCATCTGGTCGATGACCTGCTTTTGAAATTGCTCAAATTTGCCGCCGGAAATGACGCAAACTTGATAATTTTCCAGCAATTTAGCGAGCAAACCCGCCATGCGCGGCGAAATCGCCGATTTGCTAACCGCTAGCGTGTCGTCCAAGTCAAAACCGATAATTTTCTTCATGATTTCCTCCTATTCTGATTATTTTACCAGCAAGAAGTCATTCTTGCCTCTTTTAATTAAGCTAGTTTCGGTTAGCGGCATATCGCCGGCAATCTTCGCGCCGTTGACGCTGATCGCGTTATTGTGGATCAGCCGGCGCGCTTCGCCGTTGCTAGTACATAAGCCAGCAGTGGCCAGCGCTGCCACGACCGTCGTCTCGAGATCAACCGTCGGGATTTCGTTAGCCAAAGCGTTCAAATCGTCGCTGTTAAGCGCCGCAATATCGCCGCCGCCAAACAACGCAGCCGTTACCCGCTCGACGCTTTCGCGGCGCTGGCGGCCGTGCACCAAATCAGTAACTTCGCGCGCTAAGGTTTTTTGCAAGGCGCGCTCGCCTGGATTGGCTCGATGATTGTCAATCAGCGCTTCGACGGTTTC
Source organism: uncultured Candidatus Saccharibacteria bacterium (assembly GCA_963541395.1). Lineage (GTDB taxonomy): Bacteria > Patescibacteriota > Saccharimonadia > Saccharimonadales > Saccharimonadaceae > Saccharimonas. The sequence continues at coordinate 29,676 of CAUTSQ010000001.1, forward strand.
GCGGTCGAGCAGCGTGTAGATTTTGATAAGGTCCTCGCTGGTTTCGTCGTCGCAGTTGAGCCAGAATTGATAGAACTTGTACGGACTAGTCATCTCGGGATCGAGCCAGATGGCACCGCCCTCGGATTTGCCGAATTTAACACCAGTTTGCTTATTGATAACCAGCGGCGCGGTCAGCACGTGCGCTTCGCTGCTCTCGAGCTTGCGAATCAGCGACACGCCAATGATGCTATTGCCCCACTGGTCAGCGCCAGCTAGCTGCAAAGTGGCGCCTTTTTCGCGGTACAAGTGTAAAAAGTCATACCCTTGAATCAGCCCGTAGCTAAATTCGCCGTAGCTGATGCCAGCGCCGCCCTCGCCGATACGCTGCTGCACGAATTCGCGGTCGAGCAGCTGCGTCATGCTGATATGCTTGCCGATTTTGTGCAAGAAATCAATGTAATTAATCTGCGAGAACCAGTCGGCATTATCAACAATTTCAAAATCCTGGCCGCGGAAAACTTGGTGGAATTGCGCCGCCAAACCTTTGACATTACGCGCCACTGTTTCAGCATTGCGCAGGTCGCGCTCTTGCTTTTTGCCATCTGGATCGCCAATCATGCCGGTGGCGCCGCCGACTAACAGCAGCGGTTTGTAGCCGTGGTCGATAAAATGCCGGCACAACATCATCGCTGCCAAGTTGCCGATAGTCATGCTCGGCGCACTCGGATCAACGCCAAAATAGAACGTTCGCGGCTCGTTTATATCTTTGATATCAGCGAACGTCGTCTGATTGATGAGTCCGCGCCACGTTAGTTCTTCTGCTAGCGTCATCTGAAACCTTTCTTTATTTAATAGTGAGATAGTAACATATTTGCAAATTATCAGCAAAAGCACTAGCCGTCGTGATGCGAACAGTGCTATAATGGTGGAAATATTGCTTATGGGAAGAGTGAAAGTGGGAAACAAGAAACGAAAAGTAGCTGGCGGCGTCAGCGCTTATGCTAATTTAGCCAATAAACGCCGAGTCAAGAAAGACGCGCGAGCGCGCAAAAAAGCCGAATATCTGGCAACTTTGCCGAAGCATCCGGTCAAGCGCTTACTATACCGCTTGCATCCGAAACGCCTAGCCAAATACTGGTTTAGCCGCGACGGCGCAATTATGGCGCTGAAGGTTGTCGGCATAACTTTGCTGCTAATCGTCATCGGGATAGCTTCGCTATTCGCCTATTTCCGCAAAGATCTCGACAAAATCAACCCTGACACATTGGCGCAGCGCGTTAAAACGACAGTCACCAAATATTACGACCGCAACGACAAATTGCTCTGGGAAGATAAAGGCACTGGCGACTATACGCTAGTAGTCGACGCCAAAACCATCGCGCCATGCATGGGTAAGGCTACTATAGCTATCGAGGACAAAGATTTTTATAAGCACAGCGGCATCAGCGCTAGCGGTATTGTTCGCGCCTTTATCAGCAACTCGCAGGGCAACGCCGTGCAGGGCGGCTCGACGCTAACGCAACAGCTAGTCAAGAAAGTGTTCTTTACTAAGGACGAAGCTATGCAGCGGGGCTTGTCGGGTATTCCGCGCAAAATCAAAGAGATGATTCTAGCCATCGAGGTCGAACGAATGTACAGTAAAGACCAAATCCTCGGCTTGTACCTCAACGAATCGCCGTACGGCGGCCGGCGCAACGGCGTCGAATCGGCCGCGCAAACTTACTTCGGCAAATCATCCAAAGATTTAACCTTGCCAGAATGCTCGCTACTAGCCGCTATCCCGAACAACCCGTCGCTTTACAATCCGTACAATACTTACGGCCGCAAAGCGCTTGTCGAACGCCAGCACAAAGTACTGGACGACATGGTGTCGATGAATTACATATCCAAACAAGAGGCAGCGGCAGCCAAGAAAGTCGACATTATGGATACCATCAAACCGCTGGCCGACCAATACGCCAACGTCAAGGCGCCGCACTTTGTGCAGATGGTCAAGAAACAGCTAGAGGAAGAGCTCGGCAAGACTATCGTCGGCGAAGGCGGTTTATCAGTCAAGACAACACTCGACCTCGACGCGCAAACAACCCTAGAAACCAATATAGCCAAATTATTTAACGGCGAGATTACCGATGGTAACTGCGGTTATCGCAACTGTTCACAATTTGCTGGCTTCTCAAACGGTGCAGCAGCTATTGAAGACACCAAGACTGGCCAGCTTATCGCCCTAGTCGGCAGCCGTGACTTCAATTATGCTGGCTTCGGGCAGGACAATGCAGCCACCGCTTTCATTCAGCCGGGTTCGTCGATCAAGCCGCTTGTTTACGCCCGCTTATTTAGCAACCAAGGCGGTAATAACGCCAATTACGGCAGCGGCTCGATTCTAGCCGATTCCAAGACAACTTTCCCGGGCAATTATAGTCCGAACAACGCCGACAACAAATTCCAAGGCAATATTACCCTGCGCCAAGCATTGGCCCGCTCTCGCAATATTCCAGCTATCAAAGCTATGGCCATCAACGAGAAGAACAACAGCGGCAGCACCTGGTCGCTGATACGCTCCGCCGGTGATTTGCAGTACTGCACGCAAGGCGCCGACGCGCAAGCTGGTCTATCGAGCGCTATCGGCGGCTGCGGCACGCGCTTGGTTGACCACGTTAACGCTTTCGCAACACTGGGGCGAATGGGTACTTATAAACCGCAGACGACTATCCTGAAAGTCGCCAACAGCAATGGACAAACCCTCAAACAATACAAAGAATCTAGCAAGCAAGTCATTGACCAGCAAGCAGCTTACATCGTTAGCGACATCCTTGGCGACAGCAAGGCGCGCGCTGGATTGGCGGGCCGCGATTACCTAGTCAACCTCGGCCGCGCCGGCGTCAAGGCAGCCGTCAAGACTGGTACCAGCAACAGCGAAATTAATGGCAGAGTCAGCGCCAAAGATATCTGGGCTGCCGGCTACACGCCGAACCTATCGATGGCGGTGTGGCTAGGCAATTCTGACACCTCGCCGCTGCGCAATGGCAACTCGCTGATTCCAGCTATGTTCTTCGATCGTACGATGGCCGATATCTCCAAGATGTATGCCGACCAAGGTAAACTAAAATTAAGCGACTGGTATACCGCGCCGAGCGGCATCCAGACAATCAAGGGAGAGATTTATCCGTCGTATTACAACAAAGCTAGCGCTGCTACCAATGCCAAGATGACTTTCGACCGCGTCTCGAAAAAGAAAGCTACGTCTTGTACTCCTGAAGCTGCCAAGATTGAAATCGATGTCATGAAAATGGCTGATCCAATCACCAGAAAAGAGATAATCACGCCTAACGACTCTAGCTACGATGCTGAGAAAGAGGATGACGCACACAAGTGCGACGATCCGAAGCCGAATGTTACGTTAACGGTGACTAGCGGCGGCGTATCCATCGTCTATACCAGCGGCCGTTACAAACTACAAAACATCGAATTATTATCTGGCAGTACCGTTGTCGCCAGTAAGCAAGTCGACAGCAGCGGCATCTGGAATATTCATAAAGGCAACCTGTCAGCAGCCAGTAGCGGCACGCTAACCGCCAAAATTACCGACACTGGCTACTACACGGCGACTAGTAGCGCCAGCTACAATCCAAACAGTAGCAGCGATGACGACGATTAAACCCGCTTCGCATTGCAATAGTTTGCCGCCAATACCCAGCAAAATAGCACGCTCCTAGTAGCGTGCTATCTATATATCGCGCTGGCGATTTTATTGGTTATTGACGAGATCGATCAAGTCGCTCTCGTGGTCGGGGCGGCGGCGAGTACTCTGGCGCCGGGTCGCTGAGACAGCTGGCTTCAACTGCGGTTTTGTTTTCGGCGAATTAGCTTTTTTGCTGGCTGGTTTAGCTTGAGTTTTGGTTTCGCCTGATGCCTTTGCCTTGACCAAATCACGGTTGCTAGCACTGCCAGCTGACGATTGGCCGCGGGCGCGACTGGCAGGACGCTGTTTAGCAATAGTAGTGCTTTTTGCGGAAGTTTTCGATGCTGCTGCGGCTGCGATTTTTGCCGTTTTTTGAGTTTTACCCGCGGCTTTGGCGGTCGATTTGAGGGGTTTACTAATGGTCTCTATTTTCTTAGCAAAGATCATCCGGCCGGCTGCGGTCTGCAGATTACGGATAATTTCGACATTTAGCGTCTGGCCTATCTGAGCGCTCGCCTGCTCGACGACAACCATTGTGCCGTCTGGTAGGTAGCCCACGCCCTGATGTGCGTCCTGCCCCTTCTGAATAAGCTCTAACGTGATTTTCTCGCCGGGTAGATGCTCCATCCGGATGCTCTGTGCTAATTCGTTAAGGTTTAGTACTTCGGTACCCTCGACGGCGGCAACCTTGTTTAGATTATAATCTAGCGTCATGATCACTGCGCCGTGCTGCTTAGCTAGCTTGAGCAGGCGGTCGTCGACACCTTCGCGAGCGTGGCTGCCGTCTTGCAGCAATTCGACGTTGACACCCTCCATAGCTTGCAGCTCGGTGACCACATCAAGCCCATAGCGAGCACGAGCACGTTTATCAGCATCGGCGTGGTCAGCTAGAAACTGCAGTTCGCCGATAACCGAGCGTGGAATCACCAGCGTACCGCCGATAAAGCCAGTTTGCGCTACCGGTACAATTCGCCCGTCCATCAGCACCGAGGTATCTACCAAGATAGCCCGATCTTTTGATTTGATGGAGTTCTTGGGCAGGCGCGCTAATAAGTACGACACCTCGCCCAAAATAAGCAGCGTTACCGCCAATAATATTAAGTCTTTGGTTTGCATATTTTCCTTTCTTTTTGCCTTGATTGACTATTGACTACTTGAGATAACCGATCAAAGCTTGGCGTAAATCTTTGACACCTTTTACAAATGAATTCTTTTTGCCAGAGGTTGCTGGCGCAATCGCTTGGGTGAAGCCAAGCTTTTTGGCTTCGTTCAGGCGCTTATCGGCGCCTTGTGCCGAGCGAATCTCGCCGCCTAAGCCCACTTCGCCGAATACCACCAGGCCATCGTCGAGTTTACGCCCAGCCGCCGCGCTAGCAATCGCCATCGCCACCGCCAAGTCTGCTGCCCGGTCGGCGAGCTTCAAACCGCCAACCACATTCACATAAATATCTTTATCGGATAAATTCAATTTGGTGCGCTTCTCTAGCACCGCGATGAGCAGATTGAGGCGGTTGAGATCGAAACCGCTGGCTGTCCTCTTAGGATACCCGAAATTAGTCGAGTTGACAAGAGCTTGGATCTCAACGAGAATCGGACGGTTGCCTTCAAGCGTCGCCAATACCACCGAACCATCGGCGTTTTGGCGCTCGGCTAACAGCGCGGCTGACGGATTTTCGACGACCCGCAAACCCTTATCGTTCATCTCGAAAATCGCCGCTTCGCTAGTCGAGCCGTAGCGATTCTTGACGGCGCGCACCACTTTGAAGCCGCCGTAACGGTCGCCTTCGAATTGCAAGACCACATCGACTAAGTGCTCGAGAACTTTCGGCCCGGCGATCGAGCCCTCCTTGGTAACGTGGCCAACTAAAATTACCGCTGCACCCGAAGCTTTTGCCGCCCGGATAATGACATTACTTGAGTTGGTAATCTGGCTAACGGTACCTGGCGCGCTGGCGATTTCCTCGAGACTAAGCGTTTGGATGCTGTCGATAATTACCAATTTATACTGGCCGCTGCGGATTGTTGCAGCAATGTCGTCAGCGCTAGTGCTAGCGACAAACTGCAGATCATCGCCAGAGGTCGCACCTAGGCGCGTAGCGCGGAGCTTAACCTGAGAAGCGCTTTCCTCGCCGCTGACATATAGGACCGATGATTGCTCAGCAACATACGCTGCTACCTGCATCAATAGTGTCGATTTACCGATACCCGGCTGCCCCACTAACAGCATTACGCCTGCCGGCAGAATCCCGCCGCCTAGCACTGCGTCGAGGTCGGCGATACCGGTCGGCAAACGCTTCACTGAATCCTCGGCAGCGATTGAACGCATCGACTGCGGCTTTAGAATCTTACCGCGCGAATGGCTGCGCGCTACCGCCGAAGCGTCCTTGGTTTCGACTATCTGTTCGACGAGCGTGTTCCACTCGCCGCAATTCTCGCACTTGCCCGTCCATTTCGGATAGCTGGCGCCGCAATTTTGGCAGACGAAATTACTGCGCGCTTTGGCCACTATTTACTCCGGCCGGCGCGGCTACGCCGTTGATGCTTTGATTGAGCTGATCGGCTTTAACGGCCAAGCTTTTGAGAGTTGCCACATCGTCATTGTAAGCTTTAATCCGCGAATTGAGCGAACCCTGCCGAGCATTGATAGCACTAATTCGCCGCTGCAATGCCGAACGCGCCACTGCGAAATCAGCTTGCGAACTAAACTCACCGCTCCTAGCCCGCTCATTAAAACTATTAATATCAGCGTTAATTTGCGATAAATCGGACTGATAAGTTTCGACATCTTGTTTGATTTGCTTAGCGGCTGACTGCAGCTTGGATTGCAACGCTTCAGCCCGGGCGTTGACTCGGGTAAATACTGCCGTGTAAGCTTGATTTTTGGCGATAATTGACGCTCGATCAGTGAAATAACGCGCATAATACTGTTCAAGGTCGGAATCAAGCTCGCCAATCGTGGTACCGATAATCGAATGTAACTCATCTAGTTCGGCGCCTGGCTCGGCCTCGCGGTAGTATTCCATAGCTTTGGCAATTTCCGGATCATTTTTGACCTTTTGATAAGCCTTTTTGATCATAGCGTCGACTTTAGGCCGCTCGAAGATATTCAGCCGTGCATACTGGGCGTGCAGCAATTCGTGCGCTGCTGTTACTTCTTTGGCGCCAGCTAATTCGGCATTTTCGACGTCAAAAAGATAAATCTTATCGCCATAATAGCAGCCCAAGATTGCTGCGGTACGTTCGGTACTTTTGCAATGAGTATTGAACTGGTCGCTGGCCTCGATAGCTGGCTGAGTTGCTCGGAAGGTGCGCTGCGCCGCCGGAGTCAGCTTGATTGAATCTTCAACCGCGGCAACAGCTGCCGGCGGCGTGAAAGTCGACGCTCGATAAGTATCAAAGGCTGTCTGCCCGTAGAAAAAACCGCCAGCAGCAATACTTATCACTGCCAACAAAGCGATGATTTTCGAGACGATATTACGTCTGGCTATCGGTTTCGCTGCGCCGTTCAATCGCTATCGCTCCTTTCTTGATCCCTACTTCTAGAATATCACCTTTAGCATAGGCGCCGTCAAGTACTTGCTCAGCAATAGCATGCTCAACCTCGTCCTCGATGACACGGCGCAGCGGACGGGCGCCGTATTTAATACTGTAACCCTTGTCGATAAGGAATTTTTTGGCACTAGGTTTAATCGTAAGGGCCAGGCCTTTGCGCACCAAACGCTGGCGCAGCTCGCCGATCAGCGGGTCGAAAATTTTGCCGACCTCGGCGCGAGTCAACGCTCGGAAAGTGATAATCCCGTCAAAGCGATTAATCAGCTCGGGGCGCATAAACTTATCGAGAGCATCGCGAGCAAATTTAGCGTTGCGGCGGTGCAAATCGTCAATTTCGCTGCTTTTGTCGCGGCTAGAATGAAAGCCGAGTTCCGACTCTTTGGTCATCTTGTCGGCGCCGAGATTGCTAGTCAAGATGATAATCGTATTGCGAAAGCTAACTTCGCGCCCCTTAGCATCAGTCATCGTCCCATCTTCCAGTAGCTGCAGCAACAGGTTGAATACGTCTGGATGCGCCTTTTCAATTTCGTCAAAAAGCACCACGCTGTACGGCTGGCGGCGAACTTTGTCAGTCAATTTACCGCCGTCCTCGTAACCGACATAACCAGCTGGCGCCCCGAGCAGGCGCGATGTATTATGCTTCTCGCCGAATTCGCTCATATCGATTTTGATAAGCGCTTCTTCGCTACCGAAAACTTCTCGTGCCAACACTTTAGCCAGCTGCGTTTTGCCGACACCAGTCGGCCCCATGAAGACGAAACTGCCAATCGGTCGCTGGCTGCTAGCCACACCGCTACGGCTGCGGCGGATTGCACGCGCTACCTTACCGATAGCCTCGCGCTGGCCAATGACGTACTTGCCGAGATGCTTTTCGAGCTGGCGCAGCAACTTCGCTTCGCTAGTCTGGACTTTTTCGACTGGAATATTGGTCATCACAGCGATAGCATGCGCCACATCGTCATCAGTTAGCTGGATAGCGCGGCGGCCTTTTTGGGCAGCAACTTCTGTCTCGAGCTTTTTACTAATCTGGCTAATGCGCTGTTTGTACATAGCAGCTCGCTGGTAATCTTCGTGCAGGACAGCGTCCTCCATGCGCTCATTGAGGTGCTTGAGCTCTTTGAGATATTCGCGCTCGCGGCTTGGGCGGTGGCCTCGCTTGACGCGAACTCGGGCAGCTGCCTCGTCGAGCACGTCAATCGCTTTATCAGGCATGAAACGGTCGCTGACGTAGCGGTCGCTCATATACACTGCTGATTCGATCACTTCGTCGGTAATTTTGACGCCATGATGCTTTTCGTAATAATTTTTAAGACCTTTCAAAATAGCGATTGTCTGCGCCATAGTTGGCTCTTTGACGACGATCGTCTGGAAACGCCGTTCTAGGGCCGTGTCTTTCTCGATATGTTTGCGATATTCATCGAGAGTCGTCGCGCCAATCATGTGCAGCTCGCCGCGCGCCAACGCCGGCTTGAGGATATTCGCCGCATCCATCGAGCCTTCCGAGGCGCCAGCGCCAACCAGCAGGTGCAATTCATCAATAAAAAGAATAATATTACCCTGCTTTTTGACTTCAGCGATTACCTTTTTCAGCCGATCCTCGAATTCACCGCGATATTTAGTACCGGCAATCATCGCCGCCATATCTAACATAACCACGCGGCGATCTAGCAAATGGCCTGGTACGTCCTCGCGAACGATCCGCTGCGCCAGCCCCTCAACGATGGCGGTTTTGCCAACGCCTGGGTCGCCAATCAATACTGGATTATTCTTGGTGCGGCGGCTAAGGATAGTAATCATTCGCTCTAGCTCTTTGTCGCGGCCAATCATCGGGTCAAGTTCGCCGTTAGCTGCCCGCGCCGTCAAATCCACGCCAAAGGCGCTAAGCGCCCCGCCGCGCGTATTGCCGCGGCGCCGCGGCTCGGTAGCAATATCGCCATGTTCGCCGCGATTCTCTTCGAACGACTTCTCGAGTTCGCTGATTATCATATCGACGTTGATACCCATTTCGCGCAGCAGTGCTGTCGCTCGGGCATTACCTTGTCGCAAAACACTGTATAGAATGTGCTCTGTACCGAGATAATCATGGCCATACTCGCGCGCCGCTTCCCACGCCATGCGCAATGTCAACAAGGCCGTCTCGCTAAGGCCCACCATGCCAGTACTAGTAACCACTCGCGACGGTTTGATATCCAGAATCATTTCAGCTTGTTGCAAGGTTACGCCAGCATCAGTCAATACTTGCGCCGCCGAGCTCGACCCTTGCGCCAAAACGCCGAGCAGTAAGTGCTCCGTCCCAATGTAATTACTACCGTTACCGCGAGCAATCGCGTCAGCATGCTGGACGCTAGCGCGCGCGTTGTCGGTCAATCGCGAAATAAAATCTGCAAAGTCTTCTGGCATCATTAGTTCTCCGTTCTGAGCGTATTGCCCATTGCAGCCAATTATACACAACAAATTAGCACTCGTCAAGGCAGAGTGCTAATTTACTAAACTCTTCGAGGAGTCTAATCTTGATTTTCGATAGCGCTAAACAAATCTTCCTCAACGTTCTTGCGCGGTTTTTTCTCGGCTGATTTCGGCGCTGTGGTCTCGATATTCAATTCGTAGCCAGTCAGGCGGCTCGCCAAACGCACATTTTGCCCGCCGCGGCCGATAGCGATTGATTGCTGGTCTTCAGTAACGTAAACATTGGCGGTTTTTTTGTCCTTATCAATCTCGACTTTAACAATCTCAGCCGGGCTAAGAGCATTGCGGATATACGTGTCTATATTATCATCATAAGTAACGATATCGATTTTCTCTTGCTCGCCGATTTCGCTCATCACCGCATTGACGCGCGCGCCGTGACCGCCGACGAACGTTCCGACCGGGTCAACGCCTGGCACCGTGCTAGCAACCGCTAGTTTAGTGCGGCGGCCAGCTTCGCGGGCGATACCTTTGATCTCGACGGCGCCAGTTTCCATCTCAGGTACTTCTTGGCGGAAGAGATATTCGATAAAGTCCTCGCTGCCGCGGCTGAGAATCAGCTGCGGGCCGCGGCCTTCGCGTTCGATGTCTTTGATTAGTACTTTGATCCGCGAGCCAATTTTGTAAAACTCGCCTTGAATCTGCTCGCTCTGCGGGATAATACCGGTGGCCTTGCCTAACTCGACACGCACCACGCGCGGCTCGACACGCTGCACCATACCGGTAACGACCGTGCCGATTTTGTCTTCGAACTCTGCCAGAACAACTTCGCGCTCGGCTTCGCGCAGGCGCTGCATAACGACTTGCTTGGCAGTCTGGGCGGCCACTCGGCCAAAGGACTTAACTTCATGAGCTTCCTCGACAGTATCCCCTAACTGAGCATCTGGCCTCTCTGCCTGAGCATCCGCCAAGCTGATTTCAGTGGCCGGATTGACAACATCCTCTACGACTTCGCGCTGGACAAACACCTTGGCGGTACCATCGTTGATATTGAGTTCGGCGCGCACATTTTGCTCGCGCTCACCATTATCGCGGCGCCAGGCAGCAGCGATTGCCTGCTCGATTACGTTTAATACGGTTTCTTCGGGCAACGCCTTTTCATCAGCAATCGCCCGCACCGCTAGCGTCAACTGCTTGATATTCAAATCTTCCATATAATTCCTTTCTTTTAGTTCCAATACGAAAACAACCGACCTGCCGGCCGGATGAGTACGTATTTAATATAACACGCGAGAGCTGGCGTCGTCAAGGCCAGCAGTGCAATACAAAAATATTTCACAAAGAGTTGAGTTGGGGACGGGACGGCGAAATAAATCGCACATCCCGCCCCGCACCTCATGCGTCTGTGCCCGGGCTCTCTGGGCTCTCTGGGGAATATCCCTCACGGGGTCCCCAGGCCTGATCTGGCAGGCTCAGTTGTGTTTCCGCCATCTTAACGAGGGCAGAGATTTTCTGGCTCTGCGCCCTACGAATCCACAGCCTGGAGATCCAGGCCAGAACCCTGAGCCTGTACTCTGCGGCGGCGAGTATCGCCGCCACCGTGTAGGCGGCCAGCGCCGCCCATGCAGCAGCCTCATAATTTTTATAAACGCTGCCATGACGAACGGTCGCAGAGTACAGATAAATCACGGTAAACATCACTCCTAAGAGTGACGCGTGGGTGCTCCCCACTCTCCGCTGCCGCCACAGGGAGGCGGTGAGAAAGATAGACAGGACCATAGCCGAAAGGCTGGCCACTACAGTGAGCATGAGCATAATCATACCTCTCTGATATAATTGAGGTGCGGCCTATCCAGACCGCTACCTCGGACGCATGCGGACTTTCCGCGCGTCAGGCAGCCTTTATCTGAAAGGCTAATTATAATTATATTATACTTACTGAGCATCGTCAATGTTTTTCAACATATTTCATGCTTTTGGCAAAAGTTACACTTTGCTGCCATGAGGTAGATGATATACTAGACCTTATGAATCAACCCCTTGTTTTCAGTATTACCCATCGCCTCCCAGGCGCCTTAGCGCGTACTGGTACGATTGAAACGCCGCACGGCACGATTCAAACGCCAGCTTTCATCGTTGGCGGCACCAAAGCAACCGTCAAAGCGTTGACTGTCGAACAAGTCAAAGCCTGCGGCGGGCAATCAATTTTGGCCAATACTTATCATTTGATGCAGCGGCCAGGCGCCGAAATCATTCATAAAGCTGGCGGCCTAGGCAAATTTATGGATTACGATGGGCCGACTTTCACTGACAGCGGCGGCTTTCAGATTTTCAGTCTGGGAATTGCTTATAAAAAAGGCATTGACGCGGTCGCTCACACCCAAAAAGGCAACGCTGCGCAAGCGGTCAAATCTGCTAATCAGCTAGCCAAAGTAACCGACCAAGGCGCGCAATTTCGGTCGCATCTGGATGGCAGATATATAATGATGACGCCAGAATCGTCAATGGAACTACAGCACGCCATCGGCGCTGATATTCATATGGCTTTTGATGAGCTGACTGCACCGCTAGCGGCCCGCGGCACGATTGTAAAGGCAATGCAGCGAACGCATGCTTGGGCGGAGCGCTGCTTAGTTCGCCACGATGAGCTAAACGCCGAACATCTAGCGCGCGGCGAAAACCTGCAAGCGCTCTACGGTGTCGTCCAAGGCGCCCGCGACGAAACACTGCGCCGCCAGTCGGCTAATTTCCTGGGCCAGCGCGACTTCGACGGCTACGGTATCGGCGGCGTTTTTCAACCTGGCGAAATCGCCAACGTAGTCCGCTGGGTCTGCGAGACTTTGCCCGAGGATAAGCCGCGCCACCTATTAGGCTTAGGTTCGCAGCCGGCCGATTTGTTTCTCGGCGTCGAATACGGTATCGATACTTTCGATTGCGTCGCGCCGACCCGCCAAGCCCGCAACGGCGCTCTGTATACATTTGACGGCCGCATCAACATCAGCAATGCTCGCTTTCGCGAGGACTTCGCGCCGATCGACGCTGAATGCGACTGTTATACTTGCCAGCATCATACGCGCGCTTACATCAATCATCTGTTTCGCGCCGACGAGATTCTCGGCGCTACGCTCGCCAGCATTCATAATGAACGCTTCGTAGTGCGCACTGTCGACCAGATTCGCACTTCGCTGCTAGACGGCACATTTTTTAATTTCAAGCAGTCGTTCCTGGCTCGCTACTACGGCGATAATTTACCGATCGGCGTCACACTATAAAACAGAGCTTCACCACAATCGAACGCCGCCGAGACAAGCCAAGCAACTAATTCACCAGGTATTTCGCTGGTTGCTCGAACGTATCCAATTTTTCATACTTTTTCACGCGGTCAATCAAGCGCATCGTCAGCGGCGAGACCATAATCTCTACTGCCATCTTGATCAAAAACACCGTGACGATAAGCTGCCAAAAGCTGGTCATCGGCATAGTCCCAGCAAAAGCAATTGTCGAGAAGATCGCCGTATCTAGCGCGTTACCCGCCAATGAGCTGCTAACCATCCGCCGCCACAAACCGCGGCCGCGGCTAGCAACCTTCATCCGTCCCATTACGTAAGCATTCATGATCTCGCCGACGAATAGCGCCACTACTGAACCGATAGCCAACCGCCAGACTACACCTAACGTCGATTCAAACGCCGCCTGGCCCGTCCAGCTACTATCTGCCGGCAATAATTGCACCACCCAAAAAGTCAACGTCATCAGCATCAAGGCCGCCACACTGCTATAAATCAGCCGGCGCGTCCGGCGATAACCATAAACCTCAGTGATTATATCACCCACGATATACGCTAGCGGAAACAAAACCGTACCAGCATCAAAAGTCAGCCAGCCAACAGATACAATTTTGACGCTGACAATATTACTAACCAATAGTGTCGTTACAAAAAGTACCGTAAATATATCATAGAGAGAATACTGGTGTTGCTTTGTCATATCTTAGATTATATCACGCCGGCAAGCGCTGTTCCGGACAACTCGCCAAAATCCGCTCCATAGCCGTGCGTTCCGGCGGTGTCACCCACAGCGAGTATTTTTTCTTGACGGCAATTTGACGGGCAATGTACTGGCAGCGAAACGGTTTATTTGACGGCAGCCAAGTCGCCGCATCGCCGTCGCCCTTCTGCTGGTTGGCTGGTCCGTCGACAGCTAGCAGCTCAAGCGGATCGTTAGCCAGACTGATTCGCTGTTCGCTAGACAACTGCTGAGCGCCAGTCTGCCAAGCGTTGCTCAGCGCCACTACGTGGTCAATCTGCACAGCGCCGCTAGAATTAGCACCGCGCTTGAAAGCGATCCGCTGCCCAGTGTACGGGTCGCTAAGAGCGCCAGCCTGTACTTTGCAATTGTCGTCGCCCAAGACAGCGTTTGCCAAGTCACGCCGCAAAATAACATTGCGCGTATCGCAGCCGCCTGCCTTGGCCCAGCCGTCGCCGAACTGCGAGCGTTTGTAGCCAGTCTTGGGAGCGCGGCCCTTGGTTAGCAATGCCGCTAAGGCGTCGCGCGCTATTTCGCCAGAGCCAGAAACCAGCTCCGGCTGCTGAGACTGCGAATCTGGCAGCATCAGCAGCAAATTCGGCCGCTCCTTAATAACAATCCATCCGAAAGTACCTATCAAAACTACCGCTACTAATACCATTCTGCGCCGCCGCTGCATAAGCATATTATACCACCCTGCTATAATGGGTGTATGGACAGACTATTTTCTCAATTTCAACCAGAACATTACGACATTCAATGGGATTTGCGTCAAGCGAAGAGCAATCGCTTAATCCGCGGCACGGCAACTATCCGCGGCCAACATCTAGCAGCCGAACCAATTCGCTTGCACGCCAAAGATTTGCAGATTGAAGAAGTTACTGTCAACGGCCAAGCAGTCAAAGCATCAATCAACGGCGACATTTTGACGCTTGACAATACCGACGACAGTCCAGTGCAAATCACTATCAAATTCTCACTAGCACTAACCGACGCTATGCACGGTATTTATCCTTGCTATTACCAACACCAAGGCCAGAAATGCGAGCTATACGCCACTCAATTCGAAAGCCACCATGCCCGCGAAGCCTTCCCATGCGTCGACGAACCAGAGGCCAAAGCGACATTTGCGATTTCAATATTATCAAATGAACCAGTAGTACTCAGCAATATGCCAGTCGTTTCGCAGCAGGAAAGCAGCGAGGGAACGCTAACCGCCTTTGAGCAAACACCGCGCATGAGCACTTACCTGGCGGCTTTTGTCGCTGGCGATTTGCAGCGCGCGACTACTGCCACCAAGAGCGGCGTCGAGGTCAACGTCTACGCCACACCAGCGCAGTCAGCCGACAGCTTGAACTGGGCGCTCCAGCACGCAGCACAAACAATTGACTTTTTCAACGAGTATTTTGGCGTGCCTTACCCGCTGCCGAAATCTGACCATGTAGCACTACCTGATTTTTCTAGCGGCGCTATGGAGAATTGGGGCTTGGTGACCTACCGCGAAACCGCCCTGCTGGCCGATCCGGCAACCGCTAGCGTTTCAACCCGCCAATATATTGCGACGGTTATCGCCCACGAATTAAGCCACCAATGGTTCGGCAATCTAGTGACTATGAAGTGGTGGAATAACCTGTGGCTGAACGAGAGTTTCGCTACGCTGATGGAATACCTAGCAACCGACGCGCTGCATCCGGATTGGCGGCAATGGGACGAGTTCGCCAACAATGAAGGTGTCGCTGCCCTGCGCCGCGATAGCATCGACGGCGTACAGCCAGTTCAAACCGACGTATCGAGCCCAGCCGAAATTAGCGCGCTGTTTGATGGAGCGATTGTCTACGCCAAAGGCGGCCGGCTGCTGCGAATGATGCAACTATGGATCGGTGATGAAGCGTTCCGCGCTGGCCTCAAGCAGTATTTCACCCGCTTCAAGTATAGCAACACTACTGGCGACGACCTCTGGGAATGCCTAAGCCAAGCTAGCGGCAAAGACGTCGGAGCGCTAATGAATACCTGGATTTCACAGCCAGGTTACCCGGTAGTCTACGCATCGCTCGACAATGGCGAGTTGACGCTCCGCCAAGAACAATTCTTCACCGGGCCGCACCAGCCGTCTGATCGTTTGTGGCCAATTCCGATTGACGCCAACGACCAGCGCCTGCCCGAAATTCTAAAAGAGCGCGAACAGCATCTCTCGCCAGCGCCAGACGGACTATTGCTACTCAATCATCAAAACGCCTCGCACTTTATCACTTGCTACGACGACACTCTACGAGCACGCATATTGCAGGCCATCACCGATGGTATATTAACGCCAGCACAACGAGCCCAGTATCTCAACGAGCAAATCTTGCTAGCCCGTGGCGGTCTAGTCGCTAGCAGCACGCTAGTCGAAGCGCTAGCCGCCTTTCAAAACGAAGACGATCAGACCGTCTGGGAAATCATCTCGCTAGCCATCAGCGATCTCAAGAAATTCGTTGACCAAGACGAAGCCGCCGAAAAGCTGCTGCGCCACCTATCGGGCAAGTTAGCTCGTCCGCAATTCGAGCGCCTAGGTTGGAATAAACACCCCGGCGAGCCAGAAGCTGACAGCAAACTGCGCGCCGCCATCATCGATTGCATGCTATATAGCGAGGACGCAGCGGCAATCAGCACCGCGCGCCAGCTCTACCAGAATACACCTCTAGCCGAGCTCAGTGCCGACCTGCGCCCGTCAATCATCGGTGCCGCCGTCCGCTACAGCGATCAGCCGGCAGATATAGTCAGCCAGCTACTCGAAGCCTACCAAGCCACGCAATCAGCCGACCTGCGCAGCGACATCGCCGCAGGGGTCGCCACGACACGCGACGCCGAGCAGCTAGCACGCTTGATCGGGCTACTCACCAACACCGACATCATCCGTAGCCAAGACACCGTTCACTGGTTCGTCGACCTGCTGCGCAATCGCTACGGCCGCGAAGCCGCCTGGCGCTGGATGCGCAGCCAGTGGAGTTGGATCGAGCAAACTTTCGCCAGCGACAAAAGCCACGATTATTTCCCGCGCTACGCCGCCATGCTGCTGATGACGCGCCAGCAGCTAGCCGAATACCGCGAATTTTTCACGCCGCTGCGCCGCGACCAGTCGCTCGTCCGCGCCATCGACATGGGAATATTAGATTTAGAGGGCAAACTAGACCTAATCGACCGTGACAAAGCGGCAGTCATAGCAGCGCTGGCAAAGTAATTTCGGTTTTTTGAGATAAGTAATTTTGTGGCTTTTACAGAGGTAGTAAAATTATTATGACACATTTTTCGTTAAAACGATTAACATTTATACGATAATGTGCTATATTCATAATAGCTTTTCGCTCGAGTTTAGTCTAAAGGGCGAGAAGTGCCCTTTAACTCGAGTGATGATTTTCTGAGGAGGAAATCATGAGCTTCATCATTGTCGTCTCCATCACTTTTGCTCTCGTCGCCCCCTGGGCGACGAAGTCTGTTTTCGACGCCGCCGGCCCGTTGGCCAGCTGGGGGTGGGTCGCGACGTTTGTCGCGGCCCACATCTGGGTCTGGAAGTGCATCTCATACGCCATCTCCAATGGCGCCAGTGAGATCATTTACATGCCAGCAATCATGCTGGCAGTGTACGAGCTTATCGTTATCGGCTTCGTGCCGATGACCTTCGAGGATGAGGACACATGCAGGTGCCTTACATGTGAGCAGCACCGCCACAAGGCGGTGAAGAAGGGCTAACCGCCCGCTGAAAATAGCTCGCTGAATTAGCGTTCAGCTTGAGCTCGTTCGGCGGGCTATTTTCTTTGGTTTAATTTACTTCCACTACTGCTTGGACGGCTGGCGGGTCACCGCTCACGCTGGCGGCTAGCAGCTTGGCCGCCATGCCGCTGCATTCTGGTTTGTCCGCCAAAAACAACTCTGCCGCGAAACGCATCTGCCGCTGCTTTTTGGCGGTAATCGCCGCCAGTCCATCGCCGAAATCATCGTTCTTACGATACTTCACCTCGGTGAAATACAACACCTTGCCTTTCACGCTGACGATATCGATTTCGCAGTACCGCGTCCGCCAATTCCGCGCCACAATCTCATGACCGTCCGCTGTCAGCCAATCTGCTGCCGCTTGCTCGCCTTTATCGCCAATTTGGCGAGTTGTCATTGGTTTACGTGGGCCCCTGATTATTTTCTGAGGATATCCGACAGGCGGCTCGCCAGATTGAACGACTGTTTTCTGAGGCACTGCTCGCGGCTTCGCCTTGTTATCAGCATACTTCGCCAGCGGCGCGAAACTCAGCCGGTGCAGCGGCGTCACGCCCAGGCGCTCAATCGCCGCCCGATGCTTGGCCACGCCATAGCCAGCGTTCGACGCGAAACCGTACCCTGGATAAACCGCATCTTGCTCGGCCATGAACTGGTCGCGCGCCACCTTGGCGATGATTGATGCCGCCGACACGCTCGGAATCAAACCGTCGGCCTTAGGCATGGTCATAGCGAACTTCTCTAGCGCCGTGCCGCGCAGAAAATTCACCTTGCCATCGATGATAACTTCGCTAAAAGCTAGATTTTGCTGGCGGCATTGCGCTTGAATTTGCTCGACCGCTCGCCGCGTCGCCAGTCGCAGCGCTTCGCTCATGCCAGCCTCGTCTAACTCCTGGGCGCTCACCCAGCCCAGCGCCCAGACAGCCGCCTGCTGGCGGATTAACGCATCTAGAGTCTGGCGGCGCTTTTTGGTTAGCTTTTTGCTATCGTCCAAGCCGTCAATCTCGGCGCCGCCCAGAATCACCGCGCCAACCACCAGCGGCCCTGCCCATGGCCCGCGCCCAACCTCGTCGATCCCCAAAATCATAAGTTCATGATAACAAATGGCAGCGATAGGCTCAATCGCAGACACAGGTGGCGGAATTTGTGTTATAATATTGGTAAGCTAAGCACATTGACTAGAGAGGAGATGTTTAGCTGATGAAAGGCAAAATTTTTGTCTTATTCATTATGGTCGGGATCCCGACCATCACCTGGGCCTTTCTGGCCTGGGTAGTAATGTTGGCACTGGGAGCGCTGCACTCGCTGTATAGCGCAATCCCATCGCTCTCCTTTCTTGAGAGCTTCCTTGCAACGTTGATGCTATTTGCTATAGTCATCTTTGCATTGTCCATGGCAACCGAGAACACGCGACCAGCCCGCCGTCACAACGGCCGCTGACCTCTGCCCACGAGGAAGCGGCCCCCGGGCAGAAATCCTGCTTTGCTGTCAGCCTACTTCGGTGGGCGGTTTCCTCTCCGGCGCCCGCCGAGGCGGCTCGCGGAACACGCACGTTCTGCTTGAGCCGCCTCGGCGGGCACTTTCCTTTTCACGGTTATTTCGCTGGCAAAACAAAATCCCGCTCATCGGCGGGATTTATCGTTAGTGCTAGACGCAGAGACTGCCGTTAATTTTCGGCGTGGCGAGCGGCTACTTCAGCGGCCTTGGCGTCCAATTCGGCTTGTTTAGCGTCTTCGGCGGCTTTCTTCTCGGCGGCTTCTTTGGCTTTTTCCTCTTTCAAGCGAGCGGCTTCTTCTTCGGCGTGTTTATCGCGGACGGCATTTACCGCCTCGCGGTCGAACTTAACAGCAGTCAGGCGGGCCGACTTGCCGCTGCGTTTGCGCAAGAAGCTCAAGAAGTTGCGGCGAACCTTGGCCCGGCGCACAATCTCGACTTTTTCGACCAGCGGGCTGTGCAGCAAGAACGATTTTTCGACGCCGACACCCGAAGCAACTTTGCGGACGGTAATGCGGCTAGTGTGCTGGCCTTTGTTGTCAGTGCGGATAACCACACCTTCGAACATCTGAATGCGCTCTTTGTTGCCCTCTTTGATTTTCTGATACACGCGCACGGTGTCGCCGCTGCGAACATCGACAACTTGCGCTTTCTTTTGCTCGTCGTTGACTTTTTGGATTAATGCAAAACTCATAATTTTTCCTATCTTTCGAACCGATTCTGGCTGGCCACGCAGTTGTACCTCTGCGGCTCCACACCGAACAAAGCCCGAATATTAACTCTCGTACAATGCAAGTATTCTAACACAATATCAAGCGGCAAGCAATAGTTGCAAAGGGAGAGCAGCCAGCAAAGCCCGCTAATTGCTAGCTGCTCTTGATCTTTATAAAAAAAGAAATAATTTACGCTGTGGTCGATTGATTAATGCTATCGATATCGACAAGAACTTGAGTATCGGGATTAGAACCGCCCGCCGTCTGGAAATCTGAGTCAGCTAACGGTTGAACATCTGGATTAATTTGAGTGCTAGTATCAGGACACACGAAACCGCGACCAATAAGTCCTTGCTCCTGCCATATATTGCAAACACCTACTCTAGAAGCTCCGTCTACCACTACTCTGTCCGAAGACTGATCAGTGCCAGTGTCAGTGTCAATAGAGTCGCCTGGCACCGCTGGCTGAGGCAAATTATCAGTCCTGTCTGTCACAGGAGTAGGATCTTCTTCTTCATTCGCAGCAAACTCCATAGATGCACGCACGGTAGAACAAGTTGCCACTACAACAATTGCAGAGAGAGCGCCTATCGGTTTCCTTAACTCCTTCTTGGGCAGCCAATCCCAATCTAAGCCAGTAGACCCCTCAGACGCTGCATGTCTCATAGCTGGCCTGCCAAATTCTAATATACCCATCTCGTTATATTTTTACCTCGAAATTAAAATTGGTATGTCTTTTTATTATACCACAAACTATACTAAAATGCAAGCAAAGCAGCTATTCATCAGTTGGGTCAAGAGCTTGACGCGGGGTCAACGAGTTTTCTGTTGAACTCTCTACATATACGACACGGTAGGGCTTGCCGTCAATAATCATAGTCGTCGGAAGCTCCGCTCCTGGCTGAAATCCGTCGACTGCCCCGTCAAATTTCACACAGATAACTGTATTTTCATCGACGCTATCCGACCGTCTGGCCGCCTTGGATGACGGAGGGTCTACTTCCACCAATTTGCCATCTTCAACGGCGTAGTATCTTACCTGTTCGTCACCCACCTGCCGCGATTCGCCAGGCTGCTGACATGTCGGGTCGCCGTTGACTTCAGCAGCTGGGCGTACAACAATCTTGCCGCTGTTTTCACCGTCTGTACTCTGTATGTAAGCAACTGGCGCGATCCAAACTGAATCACCCTCGCCAATTTTTTTGGCTAACTCCTCATAAGTTAGTGTCCCGGCAGTAGCGCTCTCGGAGGCAGTACTCCCGGCTGGCGTAGGATCCGGCGTCTGATGCTCAGCCGAGCACGACCCGACAAACGAGCTTAACGCTAAACTTCCAACTGCCAAAAATGTTGTCAACCGGTTTCTTATTGTGTCTAAAAACTCTCCATTTCTTCTCATAAATATATTATGCTACAAACTGCCATTTAGATCAACATGCGCGCCCAAAATGCCAAAACGCGCTATAATATACTCATGGATTACAACAAACTAGCACTCGAACTACACCAAAAATATAAAGGCAAAATTACCACCGCGCTGCGCGATAACGGCGAAATTGACCGCGATAAGCTTAGCGCTTATTACAGCCCAGGGGTTGGCGCGGTCAGCCAAGCCATCGCCGAGAACCCGGCGGATTTGCCGAAATACACTTGGACGAATAATTTGGTCGGCGTGATTTCTGACGGCTCGGCGATCTTGGGCCTCGGTGATTTGGGGCCGAAAGCCGCCATGCCAGTCATGGAAGGCAAGGCGCTGCTGTTCAAGCATTTCGCTAATGTCGATGCCGTGCCAATCGTCTTGGATGTTCATGAGCCAGAAGAAATCATCGCTGCGATCAAGGCGATAGCGCCGAGCTTTGGGGCGATCAATTTAGAGGATATCGCTTCGCCAAAATGCTTCGAGATCGAGGAGCGTTTGAAAGCCGAACTAGACATTCCAGTATTTCACGATGACCAGCACGGTACGGCAATAGTAGTGTTAGCTGGGCTAATCAACGCCGCCAAGGTTGTCGATAAGAACTTGCGCGACTGCAAAGTCGTTCTGGCGGGGCCAGGCGCGGCTGGCACAGCGATTATTAAGCTACTCAATCTGTACGGTATCAAAAACTTAATTGCGCTTGATCGCCACGGCGCGCTGAGCAGCGACCGCACTGACCTGTCGCCAGAAAAAACCGCCTTGCAGCAATATTTGAACACTTCAGAAAGCGGTACTCTAGCAGAGGTACTAACTGGCGCCGATATCTTCATCGGCGTATCGGCCGCCAACTCGCTAGCGCCAGAAATGGTCGCCGCAATGGCCAGCCAGCCGATTATTTTTGCCCTGGCCAATCCAGTGCCCGAAATCATGCCCAATGCCGCGATTAGCGCTGGCGCAGCTGTCGTAGCGACTGGCCGCAGCGACTTCCCAAATCAAGTTAATAATTCCTTAGCCTTCCCTGGTATTTTCCGCGGCGCGCTCGACAATGGCGTGCAGAAAATCACCGACCAGCACAAGTTAGCCGCCGCCGAAGCTCTAGCAGCGCTGGTCGAGAGCCCAACCGCTGACGAAGTTATCCCGTCGCCATTCGACAAACGCGTCGTACCAGCGGTGGCAAATGTCATAAAATAAATCCTAAATCAAGACTAAGTAGTTGAGTTGGGGGCGGGACGGCGAACTAAATCGCGCGCCCCGCCCCAGAGCAAAGGCGCGGCTCTGCTGGCTTGAGCTTACCTTTGCGACCGGTCAGCGAGGTTAGGGCGTGGTTGTTGGACTAGTATACCAGTCCAACATCCTTTCAAAGTATCCGCCCCAGCTATACGGCTCTGGGACCAAAATCTCTGGATACCGACAGAAGTCTGTCTCGATATTGCCAGCGGCATCACAGTAAAAAAAAGCCAGCGTCGCTCCGCCCTGCCTGTCGTAAACAGCCACGACAAACGACATTTCTCGATATACCGATCTGCAGCTGAAAACCTCTGTGTAGAATCCTGCCTCGCGGGCAGAGTTCATGAGGCCAAGAGCAGCGCAGGCCGCGACGCCCCTACCTCCAGCCGCCAGTTCGTGAAGCTGGCAATCTGGAGAGGTTGACCTATCCAGCCTATAATTGTCGCAGGCTTTAGAAGTAAGAGTAGTAGTCCTACCCATGATAGCACTTTTCCAGATCATCTCATACCTTCCTTCCGCCCCGTACCGGGGCCACTCGACGATGGATGTACTCAAACTCTACATCTTAGAGCCAGCACCCAATACTATACCACAATTTGCGTTAAATCACCCGCGCTATCTCCTCGAGCGTGGTTTCGCCGCGCAAGGCCGCCAGCACGCCGACCTGCTCGAGCGTTAGCATACCTTCGTTTCGAGCGGTTTCTTCGATCGTCTCGGGGTGAACATCTTGGACATCACCGCGGATAAACTTCTGGATTTCATCAGTGACAACCAGCTGTTCCATGATAACCACCCGGCCTTTGTAGCCAAACGGCGCATCTTCGCTAGGCACGGGGCGCCATAGCTTGAAATTATCCAGATCAGGCTTCTCGACATCATGCGGCAGCTTTTCGAGCACGCGCTGGACGTATTTACGTGTTGCTTCATCGGGTTCGTACGCTTCCTTGGTGTGATCGACTAAACGCCGCACCAAACGTTGAGCAATCAACAAGCGGATAGCGCTTGAAAAGATCGGATTAACTCCAATCATATCAATCATACGGCTAAAGGCTGTACTGGTAGTATTGGCGTGAAAGCTCGATAACACCAAGTGGCCGGTGATTGACGCTTGAATAGCCGTGCGCGCCGTATCGACATCACGGATCTCGCCAACCATCACCACATCCGGGTCGAGACGCAAAACACTGCGCAAACCATCAGCGAAACTCTGCCCGTGCGTCGTGTCGATCGGGATTTGCGACATGCCGCTCAGGCCATACTCAATCGGATCCTCGAGTGTAATCAGCTTGCGGTCGGTGGTATTCAACGCGTTGAGCATACTATAAAGCGTCGTCGACTTACCCGAGCCAGTCGGCCCGACCATCAGCACCAGACCGCGCGGGTGGCTGACAACTTCGTCGATTTCCTTGCGCTGGCGCGGCGGAATACCCAGCAAGTCCAAGTTCAACAATGATTCATCAAAATTAAACAAACGCAGCACTGCATCTTGCCCGTACAACGTCGGCACAGTCTCAACGCGTAGGTTCAATAGATGCGTGCCTTGGTCGGTAGTGATTTCCATCTGCATATGGCCGGATTGCGACTCCATAGCTGCACTACTAACGCCAGCACGGCTAGCTAGCTCGCCCATAATAATCCGGTAGCGCGAACGTTCTAGCTGCGCCACCGGGTGCAGCGCGCCGTCGACGCGCATGCGTACGCGGATAGAATCGCGCTCGTTTTCAATGTGAATATCGCTAGCGCCAAGCCTGTCCGCCTGCTTGATCAGGAAATCAAACAATTCCTCACTTGATACTAGATTCAACGTCTGGCTAACTTGAGCGATGGTGTTGCTATCGCCCTCTTTAGCAATCTCGATATCATCGTAAGCAGTGCGCTGCGGCGGATCGTAACGCAGCATCATCGCCCGGTAGCCGCTGGCGCTGATCAGCAAAAACTGCAATTTGTCGCCGCGATCTTGATACTCGCGCTTGATCTTCTGCAAAATAGATTGCGGCGTTTGCGAGGTTACGCCGATTTGGTACATCACTTCGTTGCCGCCCTTGGCTAGCGGCACGATGCGGTATTGGTGCATTTTCTCGATCGGAATCATGCCAGGGACTAGCGGTAGCGTATCCTCTAGATTGCGCATATCAACATACGGCAAACCCAAAATAGTCGCCCGCTGGCGGGTAGCTTTTTCGTCTTGTTCGCGCCGACGGCGCTGGACTTCTTCTTCATCCATCACCTTTATTTTAGCAAAAAGCTTGCGCTAAAAACAATGCTACAATAGAATTATGCCAAAAATCGTCGTCATCGCCCACAACATCCGCTCGACTTTCAATGTCGGGTCGATTTTTCGTACCAGCGAGGGGTTCGGCGTCGAAAAGCTAATTTTGAGTGGCTATACGCCCTACCCAGATTTGAGTTTGTGCCGCGAAGCGCCAAATTGCGCGCTAATCGACGGTGAAATCGCGCGAGACGACCAGCGCCTGCCGCACATTCGTCAGAAAATCACCCAGCAAATTCACAAAACTGCGCTCGGCGCCGAGAGTTTGGTGCCGTTTGAGTATCACGAAGCACCGCCGCTAGACGAACTGCGGCAGCTGGGCTACCGTATCGCCGCTCTAGAACAAGCCGCCAATAGTACCAATCTGCGCGATTATTCGGCGCCAGACTGCATCGCGTTGCTGCTAGGCGAGGAAGTCAACGGTATCGCGCCCGAATGGCTGGCTTTGGCTGACGATATTATTGAGATTCCGATGTTCGGGCAAAAAGAATCGTTCAACGTGTCGGTAGCGGCCGGAATCGCGCTGTACGAGCTGGTAGCGAGCGGCAAAACCGCCAAAAATGCCTAAAATTTGCAAATTTTACGAAATAATTGCAAAAAGTATTGACTTCGCAGTCCATATGTGATATATATATATATTAGCTTTTCGCTCAAGTTTTCCACAAAAAAGGGCGTGAAGTTGCCCTTTTACTTGAGCGTGATTTCCTGAGGAGGAATCATGAAGCGCTTTGTTGTTCGTGTCGCCCTTGAATTCGTGGCCATTGCGACCGCGGCCATTGTGGCCGCCCAGCTCGTCAAGTCGGGACACCCCGCCGTCGGCTTGGGGATCCTTGCCATCTACGGGATGATCGGCTTGTATAGACTGGGCGTTGAGAAGATCAATGCCCAGTACGAGAGGAATATCAAGGAGGCGAGGATACGCCGCCTTGAGGCCGATTTGTCTGTCAAGGAGGCGCAGACGCGCCGCCTTGAGGCAGTACTCGTCGACGCCGCGACGAAGGCCTCGTGGGTCTCGGATGTCAAAATCCGGGACAACAAGGCCGTCTATAAGATCGACGCGCCCGGCCGCGGGCGCATTGTCATCTATCTCCCCGCTACGGAGGAGGACGCCAAGACCAACGACGCCCCCGTGGCGTCCAACAAGGGCTGACGCCCGCTAGAAAATAGCCCGCCTAGAGGCCACCAGCCTCGGCGCAAGGCCTTTCTGGCGGGCTATTTTCTTTGGTCAAAATTATCTCACCCTAAGTTATTTCACCTTGACGCATTCTTCGCCCAATAGTTCGGCCAGGCCAGCGCACAAGTTGCGCTGAGCATCGACCCGAAACGGCAGACGGATAGCATTGGACTTATCTTCGCCCAAAATCATAATAATGTCATTATGACCGGGGTTTTGGCTGCACAGTTTCTTGAGCGAGACTAGCAAGTCGCGGTCGCTCGGATTCTTGACCTTGACATAGACAGTTTCCAGCTTTTCTAGCGGCTTGACGATAATTGCTGGCGCCGCTTTGGCGCTGGCTGCAGCCGTCACAGCTGGCGCACCGTTAGCGTTTTTGCGCGGATAACGCTTGCTTTTGACGGCCGCGCGGCCTTTCGGCGCCGTCATTTTACGGCCGTGGCTTTGGTATTCGTTGAGTTCTTTGTCGGTGACGATATTGACTTCGTCGGCAATGACTTTGGCTTCATCAGTCATGTTGCCGTCGCGGTCGCGGGCGTTAACAGTACCGCTAACTTTCAGCACGGCGTCTTGCTGCAGGCTGTCGCCTAGCTGTTCGTACAATCTCGGGAAGACAATCAGCTCCATTTCGCTAGTTTTGTCCTCGATACCGACAAACGCCATTTTGGTGCCAGCCTTGGTGACGATAGTGCGAATCGTCGATACCAAGCCGCCGACCGATACTTTCTGCCCATCAATTTGCGGCGTACAGGCATGCAGCGGAATGGTCTGCTCCTCGAAAAAGGCATCATAATTATCTAATGGATGCGCGCTAATGTAAAGGCCCAGTAATTCGCGCTCCCACATCAGCTGTTCTTTGCTGGTGTATTTGACCGGCGAGGCCTTCAGCTCGACCGACGGCATCAATTTGTCGCCGCCGAGCGCCGCGAACATATCAACTTGCCCGCTGAGCGCTTCCTTTTGTAGCTTGCTAGCAAAAGCCAAAATCGTATCGAGATTAAATAGCAAATCGCTGCGATCACCCAGCGCGTCGAAAGCGCCGGCTTTGACCAGCGATTCCCAAGCTTTGCGATTAACTTTGCTGGTACTGACACGTTTGGCAAAATCCTCGACCGACTTGAACGGACCGTCGGCCTCGCGAGCGCGGATAATCTCTTCGACTGCACCGACGCCGACGCCTTTGACCGCTGCCATGCCGAAACGGACTTGCTTGGCAGCCGGCACCACGCCGAACTCAACATAAGATTGATTAACATCTGGCGCCAGAACCTCTAAGCCCATATGCTTGCACTCGGTAATTTCAATCGCCAGGCGGTCGATATCGTCATGATCGCTGGTCATTAGCGCCGCCATGAAAGCATCCGGATAATGCGCTTTCAGATAGGCCGTCCAATAAGCAATCAAGCCGTAACAAGCGGCGTGCGACTTGTTAAAGCAGTAATTAGCGAATTCCTCCAGCTGCGTCCAGAAGGTTTCCGCCATTTCGCGCGTGGCGCCGCCAACTTTGACCGCACCCTCGACGAACTCCGGCTTAACCTTTTTCATCAAGTCGATTTTTTTCTTACCGACGGCTTTACGCAGCGTATCAGCTTGACCGCCAGTAAAGCCGCACCATTCCTTAGAAATTTGCATAAATTGCTCTTGGTAGACCAGAATGCCATAGGTGTTTTCCAGCGAATTACGCATACCTTCGTGCAAGTAGGTAATCGGCTCTTCGCCATGCTTGCGGCGGATAAAGCTATCGATAAACTGCATCGGCCCCGGGCGGTACAAAGCCACCATAGCGATGATATCCTCGAAATGCGTCGGTTTGAGCGCCCGCAGATAGCGTTTCATGCCCGCCGACTCTAACTGAAACACGCCGGTGGTGTCGCCGCGCTG
>CAUTSQ010000002.1:0-52008 GCA_963541395.1 uncultured Candidatus Saccharibacteria bacterium
AATGCTGACGTCAGATTTGCTATTATACTAACTACCACGACGTCCGCCACCGCCTTGGTTACCGCCGCCACCGCCTTGGTTACGATTACCCTGGTTACCGCCACCTTGATTACCACCGCCAGAACCATAATTTTGCGGTAAAGGAATATTATTAATCTCTCTACGTACTGCATTTTGAAGTCCGCCAGCTCGTTTAGGGTCATTTTCCAGATCAGCGCGGGCTCTGGACAGTGAATGCATATATGAATTGTCGCCATTCTGAGAGTTTTGCGCAGCAAACGTTACCATTTGCCGAATTTGTTCTGCTCCCGCATTAGCTAGACCTTCGCCGCTAACCTTATCCCTTATGTAATCGCTCATAGCTGCTTGTTCATTGTAAGTACCCTGCCGGATAGCTTCGAGCTGCTTGCCGCCTACCCATGGTGCTTTTTTGGCGCCAGATTGACCGATGGCATCGGCAGCTTCTTTTTGTAGCGAGGCGTCCCCAAATGAGGCGGAAGCTGTAGCTAAGTCAGCAGCTTGTTTACCGGTCATATGCGGGGCTAGAGCCTGCATGGCGGCGCGTCGCTGATAGGATGATATACCTTTTAAATCTACTTTGTTACCATCTTTATCTACACCAGTAGCTATCTCAGCTAAACGATCAGACGACATATTATTGTCGGCGATCCAGGCATTGGCCATCTTCATGCGTTCTTTATCTTCTTCTAGTAAGGCCATTGATCCAACCAATTTGCGTTTCTGGCCGAAATCGCCGCTCTTAGCATTAAGTCTTCTATTGGCTGCCGATCGCCAGTTTCTAAAGTTAGCAATACCTCCTCTACCTCGATAAGTGCCGCCACGTATCTGAGCGTTCCTAAGCTGCGCCTTTTCGCGGCGATGCTTACCAAACTGGCTAGTGAGTTTGTTTTCTCGCCACTTGCCGACCTTGTCGGTCAGTCTATCTCGGCCCTTGTTCATCTTTTTATTAGCCCAGGCAATTGCTCCACCAATACCGATGATTTCGACAGCATTTCTAACTAGTTTCGGTACCACCAATAGAGGTGCGAATATCAATAGAGTAATAACAGATTTCAAGATGAAATCATTATCCTCAATGCTGGCGCCAAGAACTCTTGCTGCTAAATTACTAGCTCCATATACTAGTCCCACCATCGGGAAGACCATTAGGGCAGCCTTGAAGACATTCCACCACTTCTTATATAGACCTTCGGTATTTGGCATTATCATCGCGGTGAACGCTAGTGGTGATATTACGGTACATAGGATGATGATAGCCTCTCGTACGCCCAGCAAGAAAATTGTAGTCACTGCCGTAATTACCACGAATAGTAGTACCGAAATTACTGTCGCTAACGCGAAATATCCTACTGTCAACAATAGAGCACCAGCCGCGATGCCACTAATCCATCCTTGGTCGCTATCATTCCAATCTCCTGCTGGCATACCGCCGACAGCAGCGGTCGAGATGAAATTGAAAGCGCTTGATCCAACGACGTTAGACAGATCTATTAATAATCCACATATATAAAATGACGAGTTAACTACTATTGCACCGATGACTAGCTTCGGTAACATTCGCTTTATACCGTAGTTATCTAGGCCATATCCAGTTATTTGCGAAAAGATGACGAACAAGAAAAATACCACGAAAAGGATATTCGCATAATCGCGAATCTTCGACCAATACGAATAGACAGAGCCCTCGGAAGTATCGCCTAGAATGCTTTTTGTATCAACAGTTAACATTTTGACTAGTCTCGCGCGTGCTCCCTCGGACATACTAGCTAGAGTGTTGACAACTGGGCAAATTACCCAACCAATATAATCAATTTTGCAGTTTTCCTGGTCTTCTGCCTCCTCGTCTGCTGGTGGTGGAGCTTCTTTTGTGGAGCCCTGAGCTGCTTGACAGGCAGCCAGTTCTTCTGGTGAATCTTTATATTTGGTTGTACAGAATGCTCCGTCGCTTAGATGTCTGAAACCTTCTGCGCAGGCTTCTAGTGCTTTACCGCTAGAATAGCCTAAACTTTTGCAGGCCTCTTCATATTCTTTTGATCCAGATGTGGAGGAGGCAGTTCCGCCTTTGCTAGCTGCGGCGGCAGCTTCAGCTGCCGCTATTTTTTTTAAATATTCTCTATACCCTGCTACTGGTGGCTGTTCTGAGTAACCAATCAATCTACGCATAACACTACTGCATGTTATAGCTTTGTCATCTTTATCGCCAGAACTAAATTCGGTCATTTGCGAACCGTCGCTCTCGTTATTTATTGTATTTAGTTTATCTTTTGCCTTGTCGGTAGTGAACCTATGTTCTTCACTGGTTCCATCTTTGTTGAATATCTGTATTGGATAGTTTGTTTCGGTAATTGCGCTTTTGTCAGTGCCTTTATCTGTTACATTACAGTATTTGCGCACGATTTGATAGTATATATAGTACAGCTGGGCGTCGGTAATCGTAAAGTTACCTTTCTTCTTTATCGCCTCTATGAGAGTGGCTCTGACAACATATAAGTTCTTGCCGTCCTTACACTGTTTATCTACGGTAAGACCGTCATCTTTAAAATCAAACAACACCTGACTTTCTTTATTTATTGAACATAGAATTGCTCGAGGGTTGCTGCCGCTAAATCCTATACCATTCATAAAGCTTACAAAACTAGTTATAGATAAACTACCACAGTTCTGTACGTTATCATCACCGCCGTAACCGCTTACGCCAGCATTAACTTTACCTGAGGCGCTATGAAAAAGAAGAGCTTCTTTCTTGTCGTTTAGATCTCCATTGTTTGCAGCATTCTGTCCGTCAGGATTAAAAATATAATTTCCCTGTTTGAAGCATGAAAAATACACATGTGCTGTACTATTCTTCTTAGCGCTACTAGCGATTTCGTCAGTAAAATAGCTATCGCTAGCTGCGAAAGCGACCTCGTTTATCATAGACGACAAAGAAGATATCGCTAGTAGTAGAGCTAAAACAAAAAGCGCTATCCTTTTATACATAACCATAATATACTATACAGTATCTGTGTAGTAAATAAAACAAAAAAGCGCTGTAATAGCGCTTTTTCTTAGTATTTAAGCGGTTTATTTATTTTGATCTAGTCTGTCCGGTGAGTTCTTCGACAGCTATTTTTTTGATAGATAGCTCGCCTGCACTTGTTTTGTCAAGATAAGCGGTGAAACGCCGTCTGTCGTTTTCCGGATCCATCACTGCGTATCTAGGATCTGATGGGTCTAGGTTGGTCTTTGCGCAAGTATCCCACACTAATCTAACAGTGTTGTCAGGAAGCACCGAAGCTTCTGCTATATCGCCTTTTTCGTTTTTTGGCGTAACTTCGTCTATCCTATAGAATTCTCTCCCTTCTGTGAGCGGGGCGACTCTATGATCGAAAAATTCTTCATTTGCATTGCCGTCTACAGCTATACCAACGTTAGCATAGCATCGTTCACTTACCCAATCAAAGAATTCTGGAACACCTTCTCTATCAAGAGCATCTGAGCTCATAGTCAACTTAATAAAACTTTCTTTTACATGGTCGCAGATAGAGTCGGCCAGATATCCTGAAGTACCTTCTTTGACTACGTATTGGCCGAATACATTATCAGTACCTTGGTTGAGTACGGTGGGGCAGGTAAGACAATTAATGGCTCCCATAAGTGCTCCAGCTATCTCTTGACAGGCGTCGCTATCCCATCTGTATCTACTTCTTACTTCTTTAAAATTCGGTAACACGAGTTTTTCACGTAGCTTATCTTCTGGAACAATTTCGGATAGATCTATCGGAGTTTCTGCTTCTGGCGTTGGTGTTGCCTCTGGTGTTGGTGGCGGTGTGGGTTGTGCGTCAGCTGTCTCCATTATATTTGCAGTACTCGGGCTAGCTGGCTTTGCAGGACTAGATTCTCTAGCGCAAGCTGAAAGAGCTAATCCCCCTGCAAATGATGTTAACCCCCCTAACAATCCGCGGCGGCTAATTTTTTCATCTAGTAGATCTGGACTTTTTACCATAAAACTTCAATCCCCTCCTTCGGGATTAGTGGCTTATGATGTCTATGCGACCCACCTCGCATTTGTGGTATTATTATACATCTTTATGGCGAAATAATCAAGCCGTCGGTGCTACTTTCGCTAATCTTCATCGTCATCGTCGCCGTCGTACAAATCGCCAGCGAATTCCTTGAGGACGTCGACGGCTTGGTCGGTCAAAGTTTGGCGGACGGTTGGCGTGCTGAGTACCTGAACGGCCATCTTGCGGGCATTTCGGCGCCGCTTGTTGAATCGCTTGATTAGGCTCTGGCGGGCGTCCGCTTCGCTGTTTGGCAGGCCTTTATCGCCGAGTTTCTTCTGCTCGGATCTGATGCTATCCTCGATGAGCTTATTGAACTGTGTCCTGGTCAGGTCGCTCGTATCAATATCGGCGAACATCACAGCTAGGGCGTTAGCGTTAGCATTAGCGATAGTGCTGGTTTTGATGCGGCCCTCGAGAATCTGGCGGAAGGACTGGTATTGCAGGCTTTCGTCGCCGTAGAATTCGCCGTTGAGGACAGCCTTGAGCGATTTGTCGCTGAGGGCTGGAGCTGCTTGCATGAATTTAGTTTTGATAATAGCTTGCTCGACCGAGCGGCGGAAGTCGTAGTTGTAGCCGGTGGCTATCACATTGCCATGCTCGTCGACTACTCTACCGGTTTGTTTAATGACATTCATCTTTTGTTCGTACGAGCCGACGTCGAACAGTTCAGCGATCGACATGTCGCGGACGTAGTCGTCGCGGGCGTCGAATGAATAGCTGCGGCCAGCGGCGTCGGTAACATGCAGCTGGGTAATCGGCTGGCCAGCAGCGTCGGTGCCTAGCTTGCCGGTAGCCAGCGCTTCAATTTGCCCAGGGTCGAGTTTGAAGTGGTGCGCTAGTTCGGCTTGCTGCGCGATCTTTTCGCCAGCTTCTTTGCGCGATTTAGCCACGTATTCGGCCAGTACCGCTGATTGGTTACCGATGCCAGCGGCGTATTCGCGGACTAGTTTGCCATCGACGCGGACGGTGTTGTCGAGCATCATGGTATTGACCTCGCTGGACAGCGCCTGCTCGGCGGCGCGTTTGGCAGCGGCGGTCAGGTTGGTTTCGATGTTGGCGCGCTTGATGTCGCGAGCAACGTGCAGTACATAGTCTTGTGTTGGAGCATTAGCGCCGCGCAGGTTGACAACATGTTCGCTTTGGTCGCCCTGGGCGATAATTTCGGCGTGCATTTTGCCAAGTTTTTCTTTAGCGCGGGCAGCATCGAATTCGCTCTTCTTGACGCTCAATTCTAGGGCTTTGTAGCCTGGGCTGGTTTGCGCCAAGGTATCCCAGCGGGCTTGCTGGTCGTTGCTGATACGCTGTTTGTGCGCCTCGACGGTGCGCCGGGCGGTATCGACTTCTTGGCCGGCTCTGCTTTCGTTGAATTCATTTTGGACGCGGGCTTTGTCGATTTCGGCGAGTTGTTGGCGGTGCGTCAGATTTTGATGGCCGCGGTCGAAAGCGTTATCAAGCTCGGATTTGTGGATACTGGCCCGGCGGCGGCGTGCTTCAAGCGCCTGACCGTGCGGCGTAGCGTAGAAGGTGTTGCCGATTTCTGATTTGCGGGCTTCGTTCTCACCCTCGACTGTCTGGACAGAGCGCCGGCCGTAGCGGTCGTTGTCCCACTCGGTAGCGTTGTTGCTAGCGGCGGCTTCGTAAGCGGCGGTTAAGCCTTTGCGGCGCTGTGTGCGGCGATGTTGCCGCCGTACGGCCGAGTTGACAAAGTTAGCGCGGCTGCCGTGGGCTCTGTTGATGGCGCGGGCGGCCCTTTTTAGCTTCGGCGACCTTCTAAAGATGCCTCTGTCGGTATTGATTAGGCTCTTGCCAGCGCGGTTTTTGGCGGCTTGGTAAGCGGCGCGTTCCTGCGCCCAGTTGCGGGTGCGATCGATGATACCGCGGTTCGGATTGTTGACAATACCAGCGAGTTTGCCGAGCAAATTACCGCTAAGCTTGATGATAAGCGGCGTGATGGCAATCGGTGCAACCTGCACAGCTAGGCCGATGATGATTTGGGTAATTGAGTCGCCGGCATTAGCGATGATAGCGTAGCCGGCTAGCTGCGCCGCACCGAAAATGAACGATATAAGCGGGAACATTAGCAGCATGGTGGCAAAAAGATCTTTCCACTTATCGAAATATTTATTTGTGCTCGGCAATACGTAAGCCACGAAAGCTAGCGGCGCAACGATGATACACAGGGTGATTAGCGCTTGGCGCATAGCCAGAACCACCATCGCCACAATGGCTGCGACGATAGCGCCGACTAACATCGTGGTTAGCAGTGTCAGCGACGGGCCGATACCGCCGTTAGCGACGACCACCTTGCCGAGTACGCCGCCGCCAGCTAGTACTACCCCAGTGACGCCAGTCCATGACAGCTCGTCGCCGAGACGGCCGTGGCTAGACAAACCGTGTCGGACGTCGGTAAAGAACTGTTGTATTGACGAACCGAGTACATTCGAGGTATCGACTAAAGCGCCAGATATCCAATACGAAACGTTGACCAAAATGGCCCCAATGATTAAGCGCGGCAGCATTGATTTGATACCATAGTTGCTCAGGCCTTGGTTGGTGATTTGCGCGTAAATAATCAGCAAAAACACCAGGACGAAACAGACATTGGAAACGTCGCGGACTTTTTGCCAAATTTCGTAAATTGGGTTGTTTTTGGTGGTGTCGGTTTGCAGCGTGTGGACGATCAGGAAACTTTTGATGATGTCGAGTACACCGTCCATCCGGTCGGCGATAAGCTGCGTAGCCGGGCAGACGAACCAGCCGACGTTAACTTTACAGTTGTCGCCGTCGTCATCGCCGTCTGCTTCTGGTGCGTTGGCGATAGATACTTTGGTTGACGAGGATTGCGTCGATGGATCGTATATACCGCTGCGCAAAAGATAGCTAACCGCCTGGCCTTCGGTGGCAGTTTTGGCGTCGCCCTCGGTCAAGATGAGGTGGATACCCTCGTTGTCTTCGTATTTGTAGCCGTCGTAGCCAGCGATTGGCAGGCTTTTAGTTTTTTCGCCGCTAGCAAACGACGCTTTGTCGATTCTGGTATAGGTATGTTTCTGGTAAATAACAGTATCGTTTTTGGTAGAACGCTCGGCATCGGCAGCCGCTGCTGGCCGCGATAGTGCTAGAATACTAGCAAATAATGCTATCGTTACTGCCGAGAGCACTAAAAATCCTTGCCGCAAGGATATCCTACCCTGCAGGCATGTTCTTACCCAATCCCGCATACTGCTATTCATTATAGCACTTTTGCTACAAAAAGTCAATGAGCATTATAAGAAATATTAATGTTTGTCAAAAATGTTTGCAAATATGGACTACCAGCGCTATACTCTAACTAGGAAGCTATACGCGTTATGAAACAGAAACTAACAACCTGTCTGATTGCTCTAACCAGTGCTGTTGGCGCGCTGTTGCTATTTAGCCGGTCGGTTTACGCGTTGGATTGCGCGGTGTTGCCTGATGAGATATGTTCGAAAGCTGGAGAAGGTGAAGCTATGTTTGAATTGCTCAAATTTATCCTGAATATATGTGTTGCTATAGTTGGTGTTGGAGCTGTTGCGATGTTTACTTGGGCGGGAATCTTGTATATTAGCGGTGATGCTAATAGTAATCGCGTTGCCCAAGCCAAAACGATTATGACCAATACGACTATTGGTGTTATTGCCTTTGCCTTGATGTATTTGGGTTTGAATTGGTTAATACCAGGAGGAATTTTCAATTGATGAAGCGCCTTGTTATATTTTTGAGTATGATTGTTATCATCAGCTCTCTTGTTACGGTAATCATTCCAATAAAATCGTATGCAGCTGATGCTTCTTGTAATGCTTATGTTTTTGCAATACCTGCTTGGTACAACGGAATGATGACGAAGAATGGTGATAACTGCGAATTTGAAGGTATCAAAGCAGACTCTAACAAGCTTGACATTAGACGTACATTGCTCAAGATAATTCTAAATGTTATTCGTGCACTTCTAGTAGTATCCGCTTATGTTTTTGTGTTCTTTTTGGTTAAAGGTGGGTTCCAATATATATATAGTACTGGTTCGCCAGAAGGTGTTAGCGGTGCGAAGAAGACAATTCAGAATTCTATGATTGGACTACTCATTGTAGTTTTTTCTAATGGCATAGTAGCCACTATAGGGGAACTAATATGACGCGCTTGTCTGATATGTTCCGTCTAGCAGTGTACAAAATCACTACCGACGACATCGGATACAAACCTACCGCAAAAGAAGATACTACTGTGCAAGGTTTGCTAAACAGCGCATACTATTGGGCGACAATCGTGGCGGTTGTCGTTATCGTTATTGCTGGTTTTATGTACACTACGTCACAGGGAGACCCTAATAAAGTTGCTAGAGCAAAAAATGCTATACTATATGCTATAGTTGGTCTAATAATTGTTTTGGCTGCGGTTGCGATAGTAAACTTCATTTTGGCAACAGAACTATCACCTTCGGCTTATACTAAATTGATAGAACTTGCTTCCGTAGGTAATGATATGATTATGATAGGTGGAGTATTATGAATATAATATATAAATATATTATACACCGTAAGGTTTCTATATTTGTGCTCGCGTTAGTTACTAATGTAGTGGTAAGGACAGTTGTAGACGCTGTTGATTTAGGTTGTTCTGAAGATGAAGACTCTGACTGTGGTCTTTCACCCAAGAGTAGTTTGTATGGCAGGACCTTCAGAGGTGAATTATCGTGGGCTTTATGGTTTTTAGCAGCAATCTCGGTAATTATGATTATCATTGGTGGTTTTCGTTACGCTACCTCGCAGGGTGACCAGACGCAAATACAATCTGCTAAGAAAACTATTCTATATTCAGTTATTGGTTTGCTAGTTTCTTTTTTTGCGGCAATCATTGTACAATTTTTTGCAGACAACCTTATTTAGCCTAATAAGAAGGAGGAAATTACAATGAAAAAACTATTAATCGCAATGACTATGATGGCGGTAGTTATATGCAGCTCGTTGACTGCCAGTGCTGAAGGTGGTGGTCCTGATTGCACAACGCCTACAGGATGTGTTTCTAAAGGACTTAATAAAACTATTACATCAGATAGTAATACGACCTTAGGTGATATCATTGCAAATATTACTAAAGTATTGTTGTTTCTAATGGGTGCAGTTTCGGTAATTATGATTATCATTGGTGGTTTTCGTTACGCTACCTCGCAGGGTGACCAGACGCAAATGCAATCAGCCAAGAATACCATTTTGTATGCTGTTATCGGGTTGATAGTGGCGATAGCTGCTTATGCGATTGTTAGTTTTGTCGTTACTCAGTTTATTGAAGCTCCTGCTACCCCTGTTGCTACCTAGCAACGTGAAGCAGTCCCAATTATTTACCAAATGTTGTATAATAACCTGTATAAGATTAATAAATCATACAGAAAGGATCGACCGTATGAGAATTAAACTAAATAAAGATAGTATCGTCGGTTTGCTGGCGGTGCCTGCGCTGGTGCTATCAGTGGCAGGCGTGATGTTTCAGGCGGCGCCAGCATTTGCTGACCCTTCAACTGAAAAACCACCTTTGACTGTGTCAGGCGGAGCTAAGTCAGCCAAAGGCACCGATCAATCGGCCTGTTTGTTTGGTAATGAATCTGGTTGTGAAGGTACTGATCAGACGCCTATTTTCCGTATTGTTACTAACGTTCTATTGTTTGTCATCGGTGCCGTATCGGTGATTATGCTAATTATCGGCGGCTTTCGCTATGTTACCTCACAGGGTGACCAGACGCAGGTGCAGTCAGCCAAAAATACCATTTTGTACTCGATAATTGGTATCGTAGTAGCGATTCTAGCCTATGCGGCGGTCAACTTCGTGGTTTCTAGCTTCGTCAAGTCAGAATAGTACCTGTT
Source organism: uncultured Candidatus Saccharibacteria bacterium (assembly GCA_963541395.1). Taxonomy (GTDB): domain Bacteria; phylum Patescibacteriota; class Saccharimonadia; order Saccharimonadales; family Saccharimonadaceae; genus Saccharimonas. The sequence continues at coordinate 9,941 of CAUTSQ010000002.1, forward strand.
GTTTTCAAAGCATAATAACCGCGCTTAAATTGGTGCGGTTATTTTTATATGTTTCGCTTTCTCCCGCTGGTATGCTAGTTTTTGGTTTATACAACAAAAAACCCGCTTGCGTTTGCTTGCGGGTTATTTTATCTAATTTTCCCTGCTCTATTGGATAGCGATTTTCTTGGCTTGTTCTTGCTTGACTTTGGTGAAGCTAATAGTTAGAACACCATCCTTGAGCACTGCCGACACCTCGTCTTCTTTAACAGCTACTGGCAATGCTAGCGTGCGGCTAAATTCGCCCCAATAACATTCTTGGATATGCCAGCGCGAAACGGCGGTGTCGTCGCCGCTTGATAGCGTGCCGCTGATGGTCAAGATGCCGTCAGAGATACTAACATCGAGATCTTCTTTGTTGACGCCAGCGGTACGAGCCTTAATCACTAGCAATTCGTCAGTCTCGTAGACGTCAACGGCTAGCTGGCCTGGGAAGTCTTCTTCTTGCTCTTGCCAGGCGCTATCATCGGTCTGCTGCTGAGGTGCTGCCGCGGCTGGCGAGTTATTGTCGTTCGTTAAACTGTCATCGTTGAGAAATGCTGCAGCCAGCTCGTCTCCGATCAACAGATCGTCATCTTGTTTACGTGCCATTGATGTCCTCCACTATTCTCGTTGGCTGATTGAAATTTATACTATCATTATAGACTATGCATAGCGTATAATCAACTGTATAAACCATAAGAGTGTAAAAAACACAATGATGATTTCCCTGTTTGATATACTAGCTCCCCACTACTGTTGTTCTTGCGGTGAAATTGGCAGAATTATTTGTGACAATTGTAAAAATAACATCATCTCGCGAGCTTCGCGGCGGTGCTTGCTGTGCGCAAAAACTATTCGTAATTCCAGCGGTTTATGCCAGCGCTGCCAGCCGAGAGCGCCTTTTGAAAATGCTTGGTATGTTGGCGAACGAAGCGGCGCTTTGAAGCTGTTGATTGGTGCTTATAAATTCGAACGAGTTGGCGGTGCTTATCGCGAGATTGTTGATTTGCTAGATACGCGCGTATCAGAATTACCTGTCGAGACAATTGTGGTACCAGTGCCGACGATTGCGTCGCACGTTCGCCAGCGCGGTTTCGATCACGCAGCGAGGTTAGCCAAGGAGTTTGCTAGGCGCCGAAAGCTCCCTTATCGTACGATACTGCATCGACGAACCTCATCAGTCCAGCATACTGCCGATAAGAGCGAGCGCTGGCAGCAAGCGAAGCGGGCTTTTGTTTGCGACAGCTCAGAGGCCGCTAGCTGTTTGTTGATCGATGATATTTACACTACTGGAGCGACATTGCATTATGCTGCCAAAGCTCTGCTGGCTAGCGGATTCGAAAAGGTGTCGGTAGCAGTAGTAGCGCGGCAGCCTACCCAGGGTAGCTAATCCCTGATATAATGGGTTCGCTGGAGAGGTGACCGAGTGGTTGATGGTACTGGTCTTGAAAACCAGCGTGGGGCAACTCACCGCGGGTTCGAATCCCGCCCTCTCCGCCAAGAAAATGCCTTATTTACTTTTATAAAAATGAAATTATTTTAGCGGCTGGAGGCGCCATAGCCGCCAGTAGTAGTACCGCTGCCGCCAATACCGCTACCTGATGGGCTAGGTATAAAATTGCCGATGACGAAATTAACGGCCGCGTAGGCCAGAATTGCCACGATTATACCGACTAGCGCGTAAAGGATAGTGTTCTTGGCTGATTGAACTTTCGAGGCGTCGCCGCCAGATACGATATATTTTAGCCCGCCGATGATGAGCATGATTACAGCAACAGCGCCAACGATGAATAGCAAGACGCTGCTCACTCGTGAAAATACGCCAGACTCGCCGAATAAGGTGGTTGGCTGGTCGGCACCGCGCGCCGAACTAGCGCCGTCTGCAATTGAGCCGATAGCTGCTACCGGCAGCGGCGACAGCACTGCCGCGACAATGCTGATTGAGGCTAAAATTCCGATGATGATATTACTGCGTTTCATAATAATCTTGAATCCTTCTAATTATTAGTATACATGGTTATCATCAAAAATCTATGCAGCAATGGTAAAATATGCTAAACTGGTAGCGATTGGAGCTTTACTATTGGTGATAGCTTCGTTCGGAGGAGTACCCAAGTGGCTGAAGGGGACGGTTTGCTAAATCGTTAGTACGGGGAGACCTGTAGCGGGAGTTCGAATCTCCCCTCCTCCGCCAAGAAAAGTAGAGGCCGTTTGTTGTCCTCTATTTTTTTGTGGTAATCACTACAGCCATGATATAATGCGGTTATGCAAGACGACTCATCGCAAGATTGGCAAAAACCAGCAGAGACAGCTTCTGGGGCGCCTTTTCAAGCGGCTGTTTCAGAAGCAGAGTTAAATACGAGTGCAGAATCGACCCAGCCAGCTTCAGTTGATGCTGAGGCGACAGATCCAACTGCTCCAACTGCTTCAACTGGTCTTAATTCAGCAGAGAGCGATACTTCAGCATTTGGCGATGATGCAACGCCAGCGGTCGAGCCTGACGATAGCGAAATTCTTGTGCGCTGGCAAGGTCCAGAACATCTCTATAGCGAGCGTTCGATGATGTGGTATGCAGCTTTGGCACTAGCGACGCTCATAATGATGGCGATTGCTTATTTTGCGTTTAATTCGCTGACATTCACCATTTTGTTGCCAGTGATGGCGGTGGCGCTGGGCGTGTACGCGCATCGGCTGCCAGAGATTATTGATTATACCTTGACCCGTAAGGGTCTGTATGTTCGCGACCGGCTAATGCTGTATGATCAGTTTAAATCGTTTGATGTTGTCACTATCAATAATGTTCATCATATTGCGCTAATTCCGCGCAAGCGCTTCCAACTAGGGCAGAATATTTACTTCCCTGAGGAATCAGGCGAGAAAATTGTCGACATGCTAGCGGCGCGCCTGCCGATGAAAGAAGTCAAGCCAGATTTTATCGATAGGATACTAGCCAAGCTTCACTTGTGAAAAGTGTTTGAGTATGCTATTATCAGCTAGTTAGCACCCGTAGCTCAGCTGGATAGAGCGTTGGTTTGCGGTACCAGAGGTCGTGCGTTCGAATCGCGCCGGGTGTACCACATGTTTTTATACGAGCCTGGATCGGATGGTTCGTGTCTAATAATTGAGAGCGGCTGCCCTGCTGGGCGGACGCTTTTCGTTTGGCGGACAGTTGCTGTGCTGCTGATGTTTGTGATTAAATAGAAGTATGACTAATGAGGAATTATCCAATCAGATACAAAAACTAAGTGATATCGTTGCCAGTTTGGCGAAAACGATGAACGAACGGTTTGAACAAATCGACAGACGCTTTGCCCAGATCGACGAACGTTTCAACAGTATTGATGAACAGCTCGCCGATATTCGCAACGACCATAAAACGTTGGTTGATATCGTGAAAGATATGGATTTACGAATGGATAAGGGCTTCAATGAGCTAAAAGCTGAAGACGGCAAAATTCATGCCGAGATTGCTAGTCTGCGACTTGAACTTTACCACGAATCTGGCAGCCGCGAGCTGGTGGACGATACTTTGTATGGTTCATTGGACAAGCGCTTGCGCCGACTAGAGGCAAAGTTTCCTGATTTGGCGTCGAGCCAAGCGGTGTGATATTTGGCGGAGAGACAGGGATTCGAACCCTGGGTACGATTGCTCGCACACACGCGTTCCAGGCGTGCACCTTCAACCACTCGGTCACCTCTCCTTCGCTTACAATTCTACCAGAAAACGCCAGAAATATGAATTGCGCTTCACTCTGTGCCTGACTAATTAAAAATGTAGTATTTTACACAATCTTCATCGGTTGATTTATTAAACGTCACTTGTCTATAATAGATTAATATGACAGCGCGAAAGACAGCAAGGCCGATAATTCAACTTAAAAAACTTACAAAAATATACGGTATAGGTGACGCGGCGCACGATGCGCTCGATGAAATTGATCTGACCATCCGCGAAGGCGAGTTTATCGCCGTGATGGGGCCGTCCGGCTGCGGCAAGACGACTTTGCTTAATATCATTGGTTTTTTGGATCGGCCTGACCAGGGCGAATATCTGTTCGAGGAGCACTCGACCGCTCGCCTATCAGAGCGGCAGTACGCCAAAATTCGTTCTAACAAGATTGGCATCGTTTTTCAGAGTTTTAATTTGATTAATCGCTTGACAGTGCTCGAAAATGTCGCTTTACCGCTGATTTACAAAGGTGTACCGCGCGTCAAGCGTCTGGAAATGGCTAGTAGTATTCTAAAGTCGTTCCATTTGCAGGAGCGTGAATATTACATGCCGTGGCAGCTATCGGGCGGCCAGATGCAGCGCGTGGCGATTGCGCGGGCTTTAGTTAATAAACCGAGCATTATCTTAGCCGATGAGCCGACTGGCAACCTTGATAGCCGCTCTAGCCACGTTATCATGGAGGAGCTGGCTAACTTGCACAAAAAAGGTAACACTATCGTCATGGTGACTCACAACCCGAATCTGACTAGCTATGCTAGCCGCGTGATTAACATGCTTGACGGCAAGGTTGCCAGCGACCGCCGCGTAACGGTTGAATCGCATACCGAATCAAAGGAAGTAGCAATCCCGTTGCATAAATCAGACGCTTCTAAAGACAAGAATGACGCAGATACTAAGGATACCAAGGATAAGGATACTAAAAAAGCCAAAGAAGCTATCAAAGATAAGCCTAAAAAGACAGCCAAAAAGAGCGAGGACGACGAAAAATGAGGTTAATGACAGTTGAACACATCACCGATGCTTATCAAACATTGCGGCGCAGCCGCGCTCGTACGGTGCTGACCGCGCTGGGTATTGCTATCGGTGTGGCTAGCGTGACGTGTATTTTGGCGATTAGCGACGGTGCTCGCGGAATGATCTCTAACCAAGTTAATACCTATGACGGCAAGCTAATGATCGTCCGTCCGGGCGCGCAGACGCGCGATTTGAATGCCTATCTCAACCCAGCTGGGCAGCAGTTATTCGGCACTAGTTCGTTGACCGAGGCTGATATCGAGGCCGCTAAGTCAATTGATGGTATCGACGCGGTGGTGCCGCTAATGATTTTGAATGCTACCGCTAAAACCTCTCGAGCTGAGGCGGCTAATAATGTTGTACTTTCTACTACTCCTGCGTTTATCAAGACGGCAGATATCAAAATGAACGCCGGCCAGTTCCTCGGCGAAGAAACTGACGATTCGGCAGTGGTGATCGGCAGCGAGTTGTCAACTAAACTATTCAACACTGATCGTTCGGTTGGCCAGATGTTCACGATGTACGGCCAGCAGTTTACGGTTATCGGTGTTGTCAAGACTGGCGCTAACCCAGTTAACTATAATACCGTTGATTACGGTAATGCAATTTTTGTCTCTTATAATCAAGGTAAATTGCTGCACAAAGGCAGTACGCAGATTCAACAAATTAACGTTTTGGCAAAGGACAAGGATAATGTCTCGGCTGTTAAAGATAAATTGAAAGAGAAAATCCTCAAACAACACCTAGGCGAAGCCAACTTTACTATTCTAAGTGGCGCTGATATTGGTCGGCCGACTGGCGAATTGTTTAGTGCCTTAACAGCGGTGATGGCGGCCATTGCAGCGATTTCGCTGGTAGTGGGCGGCGTCGGTATCATGAATATCATGCTGGTTGGCGTGGCTGAGCGCACCCGCGAAATCGGCATCCGTAAAGCAGTTGGTGCTAGCCAGCGGACAATTATCGGGCAATTTTTAGTCGAGTCACTGATGATTAGCCTGCTGGGCGGCACTTGCGGTTATCTGGTTGGTTGTTTGTTAGCTGTGATTATTAGTTCGCAAATGAGCTTTGGGCCGACAATGACCTGGTCGACGGCGATTGCGGCGTTGTTGATGGCGGTTGGATCTGGTGTGATTTTCGGTACTTACCCTGCCCTGAAAGCGGCGCGCAAGAATACTATTGAATCGCTGCGGCAATACCACTAGAAGCTGAATTTCTACCGATAGACAATAAACAAAATAGACAGCACCAGACTGTCTATTTTGTTTTTACTTATCTTAACGCGCGTTTATTTTTCGAGGGCTTTTTTGAACTTTTCAATTAAGTTAACTTGGGTTGGGTCGACATTATTGAGAATTGCCACGTAAATACTGGCAAAATCTGCTAAAATACAACCCCACAGCATCTGCTGTAGCGGTGTTTTGCCTGCGAGTGGTACCACATTTGATTTCGGGCGTTTGCCAGATAGCATCTGATCGCTGAGCGAGAAGCGCTTGAGGATGCGCGGGTGTTCGAGATCGCTTAGCAAATCAAATACCGCGAAAGGTTTCTCGACAGGGTGGCTAGTCCAACCGATGAATTCGTTGTGGCTGAATTCTGGCAAATAGTTGCAGAATGCAACGTTTTTAGCATTTTCGTTCCAACTAATTTTCCACTTGTAAGCTAGCGGCGCCATAAAACTACCGCCGTAGAAAACCGGCGTTTTGCCGACAGCGATTAAGGCCAGCTGCTTGGCGTAGTTTTGCTTGGTCGGTACATCTTTGGTCCAAAGCGCGCTTTCCTTCTCTAGCCAAGTGCTAATAGCTGCTAGTTCGTCAATGTAGGTGCGGTCAATCAACTTGAAGGCATTAAGCACTTCAAATAGCGCTCGCAGCGAATAAATAACGGCCATGCGCGGCTGGCAATCTTTGGGAATGAGTGCTGATAGGATATGTTCTCGTTGAGCAATCTCGTTAAGTTCTCCGCCAGTAGCAATGATAGCAATTTGGCAGCCGTGTTCAATCGCCTGCTTGAGGCATGATAGAGTTTCCTCGGTGTTACCAGAGTGGCTGCTAGCGATAACTAAGGTATTGTGATCGGCGTAATGCGGCAAATCGTAGTCCTTGACGACGTCGAACGGAATTGATAGCGTGTCGTTGAGCAGCGACTTAGCGAGGTCGGCCGCTAGCGCCGAGCCGCCCATGCCAGCGACGATGATGTTGCGCAGTTCGCGGCCGTCGTGCTCGGCGTCGCGCAATTGGCAGTCAAAATTTGCCTGTTGATAAAGTTTAGCCGCAACTTCGAGAGCACCTCCGTTGTCTCTTTGCTTCAAAATATTAGAGTCATCTAGCATGTAAAATCACCTTTCTCTTGCGATATTTCCTATAACTATGATACAGTATATACTAAATAAAGCATAAAAGTAATGAAGAGGGTGGGCACATGGATATAAAACCGCAAACAACGCAGCCAATTAGCGACGATCAGGATCTCGCTAAGGTTTTGGCCGGCGTAAGTAACGGCGCGAGCGCAACGAGCGCGCAGCCGGCAGCGCCGTTGCCGCCGCTGCCTGATTTGCCGCCAGAGCCAGCGCCGGAGCCAGAACCAGTGGCACAGCCAAAGCCAGCTAAAGCGTCAAACACGGTTGTGCCAGCAGTCAACAGTGATCTTGATAGCGTCAAGAACGAAGCCATCAAAGAGCTTCGACCGCTGGTAGATAAGCTCAACATCTCTGCCGAAGAAAAATTTGACACTTATCTGCTATTGATCCGCTCGACGGACGACAAAACCTTGATTGCGCCGGCGCATGAGGCCGCCAAAAATATTGCTGATGAATCTCGCCGCGCTCAGGCTTTGCTTGATGTCATTAAAGAGATTGATTTCTTATCAAACCCGCAGCCGTAATAGATTTTCTCTGTTAATCACGCGATAACACCTCCGTAAGCCCTCCTCGGAGGTGTTATACTATAGTTATGACTATTCGTTTTGCAACTGATGATGAAATCAACCGCTGGGATGATCTAGTGGCTCATAATAGCGATCGCGGCAATATGCTGCAAGGGTCTGTCTTTTTAAATTTGAAACGGCTAGCTAACTGGCGGCCGCGTTTTATCATCTGCGGCGAGTTAGCAATTGGCGCTATCGAAAAGCATATTCCCCTATTCGGTAAAGTATGGTATATCCCGAAAGGTCCGGGTGTAGCTAGCGCTAGCGAGTTAGCCTTGGTAGTTCCAGTGCTGCGCGATTTTGCTCGCCAGCAGGGCGTTTTTACTATCAAAATCGAGCCGGAATTGCTGCGTGGCACCGATATTTCCGCGATTGAACTATTGCCTACTCAACCGATTCAGTACAATGCTTCGACTGTGGTGGTTGATTTACATAGCGATATTGATACGATTCTCAAGAATCTGCCGCAAAAGGGCCGCCACGCTATTCGCCGCGCTGATCGCGACGGTGTTGTCATCAAGCGGGTGCCAGTCAATGATGAAACTTGCCAGGCGATGTATGATTTGTTCAAAGAAACGGCCGATGGCGCTGGCTTTACGATTCGTTCGCCGCAATACTACCGCGAATTCTACCAGCAATACGCTGATGCCGGCCAAGGCCAGCTATTTTTCGCCTATTATCAAGATCAGCTAGTGGCTGGTGCTTTTGCAGTGATTTTGGGTACTAAAAGTACTTACAAAGACGGCGCTTCGGTTCGCAAGCGTACGGCCTACGGCGCTAGCCACCGCCTGCAATGGGAAGTAATCAAATGGGCTAAAGAGCATGGCTCGCTTGAACACGACCTCTGCGGTACGCCAGCTTCCGATGAAATGAGTAACCCGAATCATCCGCGCTATGGCCTGGGGCGCTTCAAAACTAGCTTCAATAAGCATATCACCGACTATATTGGAGCTTTCGAGATTCCAGTTTCGCCTATTAAGTCGCGGCTTTGGAGCAAATATATCGAACGATTAGTGCGCCGATTATACTTCGCCCGGCATCATGAATCATACTATTAGGCCACTTAGAAGCATTCTCAGCTCTAATCGTTGCTACTTAGCTTTAATATTCAAAATAGCTTGCCGCACTGTTTCGATTTCGTTCCAAGGGTGAGCTCCGTCGGCGCGTTCAATAGTTTTTTCGTGTCCTTTACCCAGGAATATAACAGTATCTTTCGAGCTGGACACTCGCGAGACAGCGAAATTAATGGCCGCAGTGCGGTCCGGTACTAGGAAGAGATTTTCCTCGCGTTTTTTGCCGGCTTTTTCGGCGCCTGAGGCGATTTGCGATAGGATGGTATTGCCATCGATATCGCGATCGTCTTCCTCGGTTAAGACAATCTCATCGGCGTATTTGCCAGCGATTTCGCCCTGAATGGCGCGTTTAGCTTCGTCGCGGCGGCCAGCCGAGCCGAACAATACCACTAGCTTGCCCTTCGTTGTGTTTCTAACATCATTTAGCAACCGTTCGAACGAGTCTGGCGTGTGCGCGAAATCAACAATCGCCGAGAACGGCTGTTCAGCGTCGACCACTGTCATGCGGCCTTCTACGCCCGCTAAAGCGGCAATTCCGCGCTCAGTTTGAGCTTTGGTCAAGCCAACCTCGCGGCCAACGGCAGCAGCCGCCAGGCTATTATAAACATTGAACTCGCCTGGAATATTAACATGAATATGGTAAGAATCGCCATCAATTAACGCTGTGTAATCGCTGCCGTGGGCGCTCAAATTGATATTTTGCGCCCGCCAATCACCAGATTTGAGACCGTAGCTGACCGATTGTTTGACGGCTTGGCGGAAAGTTGCAGCAGACGGGTCGTCGGCGTTAATGATACCGACGCGGCTGGCTAGTTTAAATAGTTTGGTCTTAGCAGCTAAATAGCGCTCAAAAGTTCTGTGATAGTCGAGGTGTTCGTGCGTAACGTTAGTCATGACGGCGATCTCGATTGGTACGCCAAAGGTACGGTGCTGGGCTAGCGCGTGGCTAGTCACTTCCAAAACTACCCATTCGACATTTTGTTTCTTGAATTCCGCTAATCGTTTTTGTAGCAGCGGCGCTGAAACTGTTGTCATATGAGCAACTTGCGGCGTAATATCATTGCCGACACCGTAAGCGACAGTAGTCATCAACCCTGCTTTGAGGCCAGCCTCAGTTAGCATTTTGTGGATCATGAAGCAGGTCGAGGTTTTGCCATTGGTGCCAGTCACGCCGATGACGCGCATATTGTGCGCTGGATAACCGGCCTTGGTGGCAGCGGCAGTAGCTGTCAATAGATGATAAGTCGGCTCAATTGATTGGTATAAACTAGCGGGAATGGCCTTTTTCAAAGTTTTCTTGAGTGAATTCATACCGATATTATAGCATCGACCTCTTGGCGGTGGTACAATTAAGTAGATGAAGGTTTTGGGAATTGAATCAAGCTGCGATGAAACCGCGGCAGCTATAGTTGAGGACGGTTTTCGGATGTTGTCAAATGTGGTGCAATCGCAGATTGACATTCACGCGCATTTTGGTGGCGTGGTGCCCGAAATTGCGGCGCGCAGCCATATCGAGGCTATCGGCCCAGTCGTCGACGAAGCCCTCGCCCAAGCGAACTGTACTTGGGATGAGATTGACGCTATCGCCGTGACCTACGCGCCAGGTTTAATTGGTTCGCTGCTAATTGGCTCGCTAGCAGCGCGAACGTTAGCGATTTTGCATAGTAAACCGCTCTACCCGGTGCATCACGTCGAGGGACATGTCTACGCCAATTTTATTACCGAGCAAGCGCCCGGGCCTGTTCAGCTTGCCTTGCCAAAATCCCAGCCGCGTTTTCCCCTCTTGGCCTTGATTGTCTCTGGCGGACACACGCAGCTGGTACTCTTTCGCGGCCACGGCGATTATCAACTGCTGGGGCAAACCCAAGACGACGCTGTCGGCGAAGCTTTTGACAAGGTGGCCAAAATTCTCGGCTTGCCCTACCCTGGCGGCCCGTCGATTGCGCGCGCGGCTGAGTCGGGTAATCCTGATAAATACCATTTACCCAAAGCTAAGCTCGATAATCCGTACAATTTTTCGTTCTCAGGCCTCAAGACAGCCGTTCTAAGGGCTGTACAGCGCGAAGTAGGCAAAGACTTCACTTTTCCATCGCACGAGCTCCCAGGGCTTGTCACGAGCTCGCAGCAGCACGATTTTGCAGCTAGCTTCCAGAAAGTAGCCGTCGAAACGCTAGTTGAGCGTACCTTGCGCGCTTTTCAGGACTTTCAGCCGCAATCGGTGGTAATTGCTGGCGGCGTGGCTGCCAATCAAGAACTGCGCCGCCAACTGCGCCAGAAACTACCGATTAACATTGAGTACGCGCCGATTCAGCTATGTACCGATAATGCGGCAATGATTGCGGTGCTGGGTTATCAGCAAGCTCGGTTGAGCGATCCAGCTGATCCATACACTCTCGAGGCAATCCCTAGCCTATCAATGACGAAAACTGTTTGGAACAAGGTAGGAACGTTGTAAATGCCACAACTATTTACCTCTGTTGATAATGATGAATTGATCAATATTTTGAATGGCGGCGGTATTGGCGTGCTGCCTACCGACACAGTCTATGGTCTTGTAGCACGGGCCGCTGATCCAGCAGCGATCCAAAAAATGTACGACACCAAGAAGCGCGCTAGCCAACCAGGAACGCTAATCGCTAGTTCAATTAATGATTTGGCGAAATTAGGACTAGACTCTAATCGGCTATCATTAGCAGCTAAGTTTTGGCCCGGTCAAATCAGCGTGGTTGTTAATGCTGATAATGTTGCTACTTATCTCAAACAAACGCGAGATAACTTAGCTGTGCGCATTCCCGACGACCCTTCGCTGTCGCGGCTTTTGGCGCGGACTGGCCCGCTGATGACTACTAGCGCTAATCTGCCAGACCGGCCAATTTCATCGACAATCGTTGAAGCTAAAGTCTATTTTGGCGACAAGGTCGATTTTTATGTCGATGGCGGCACTATAACTAATAATCAGCCGTCAACTATTATCGGCCTCGATGAGCATGCAAATATTATTGTATTTCGCCGTGGAGCTGTTGATATAGATAGGTTATTTACCAAGTAATTTTTTGGTGCTGCGGATAGCTCTTTTAGCTAGCGGTAATCCATGCCGCCAAACTGGGTAGAATGGACTCATCGGATAATCATAAGTACCAGCTAATTTATTCTCATGGCTAGCGAAGCCGCGCTTGAAGTTGCTAACACCGTCGTTGAGCAGGCCGTTCATGTCGTAACGCTTAATTCCCTGCCGCTTACATTCGACGATAGCGTGCCATTTTAGCGCGTAGTTAGCGCGCAAAGCTTGGCCGCGATCGTTCATACCGCCGTATAGCTCGAATGAAGTTTCGCGGCTAGTCGCCAGCCAAAGAAATGATATCGGACGATTGTCTTCGTAAGCAGCAAAAATCTGCGAGTTCTCCCCTAGTTTGTCATGAATATCGTAATAGTACTGGTCGTCGTGTAGAGCGAATTTAGCGCGTTTAGCAGTTTGACGGTAGATTTCGAGGCAAGCAGCAATGTCTTGGTGCGTTTTTACCGGTTTGATATCAAGTCCAGCCCGGCCGGATTTACGGATATACTGGCGGGTTTTTTTGGTCATCGCGGCCAATAGTTCGTCGGTTGTATGAGTTAAATCCAAAATCAAAGTACGCGATAGCAGAATATTGTTTGGCGATTGGCGCCAACCTTTGGCGCGGAGCGGATGTTCAGTATCTGGCTCGATAGTTAGCACAGCGCATGGCAGCTTATGCTTAACGTAATTAACAATTGCCGCCAAAACATCGTCTTCCCTACCTTGTTTGTAGACTGGCCCGCGCGGAATGTAGCATAATTGATTAAGCGGTTTAGGCAGGTTTCTCAGTAATATTTGCGCAGCGCCAATTGCTTCGTTGCCGTCAACTATAGTAATTCGCTGAACGCGCCAATTGTGAGCCGCTTTTACCTCGCCCCACCCCCAGAGCTGCAGCGGGTGCCCGCTAAACTTAGCAACAGTCTTGTCCCAGGCAGCTTTTTCGTCGCATAGTATTGTATCAATCATATGTTTAGTATACATCGTTTGTGCTATAATAGGATAGAACACAAACACGTGGAATAAAAAACAGCAAGAGGTGAGGAATAGCAAACTGTGGAATTGCTATGCTTGGTTATTTTGCTAATTTTCACGTGAAATGAATCGAGAATGAAATGAGCTTAGCTAAAACTTATACTCCGAACGAATATGAACCGTCAATTTACGCCTTGTGGGAAGAATCTGGCGTATTTAAACCGAAAGGGCAGGGCCAGCCGTACGCGATTGTGATGCCGCCGCCAAATGCTAACGGCAATTTGCATGTCGGGCACGCTTTAGGGTCGGCAATTCAAGATATTTTAGTACGTTATCACCGTATGCAAGGTTATGATGCTGTATATATACCGGGGGCTGACCATGCTGGCTTTGAAACTTGGGTAGTTTACGAGCGCGAGCTAGAAAAGCACGGCCAGACGCGCTTTGACTTCAATCGCGAAGAATTATACGCGCAGGTATGGGATTTTGTAGCTAAACGCCGCGGCGATATGGAATTACAACTGCGGGCGATTGGCGTGGGCGCTGATTGGGACGATTTGGTATTCACGCTCGACGATAAAGTTATCAAAACTGTCTACGATACTTTCGAGAAGATGTGGCAGGACGGCTATATTTATAGGGGCGAACGCATTGTCAATTACTGTACGCAGCATCAGACGAGTTTTTCGGACTACGAGGTTGTTCACAAAAATGAAAAAGGGAAGTTGTGGGAAATCGCTTATCCGCTAATCGATAAAGTCGGCGAAATTGTTATCGCTACGACGCGTCCCGAGACGATGTTTGGCGACGTAGCCGTAGCGGTCAATCCAAACGACGAGCGCTACAAAGACCTTGTCGGCTGCAAAGCGCTGCTGCCGATTGTCAAGCGCGAAATTCCCATCATCGCTGACGATTATGTCGATCCAGCTTATGGCACTGGTATGGTGAAAATTACACCAGCACACGACCCGAATGACTTTGAGGTAGGCAAGCGCCACAATTTAGAATTAGTTCAAGTAATTGATTTTGACGGCAAGATGATCAATGTGCCGGGTCAATTTGTCGGCATGACGGCGCTAGAAGCTCGTAAACGCGTCCTAGCGGCGCTCGAAATAGACGAATTGCTGCGCGGCGAAAAAGACATCGAACACCAGGTTGGGCATTGCTACAAATGCGGTTCGGTCATCGAGCCGCTTGCCAAAGAGCAATGGTTCGTCAAAATGCGCCAATTGGCCGATAACGCTATCGCGGCGATTGAGCGCCAAGAAGTGACGTTTACCCCTGAAAATAAAGGCGATGTTGTCATTAAATACCTCAAAGACATTAAAGATTGGAATATCAGCCGCCAAATACCGTGGGGCATTCCGATTCCAATGTTTCAGTCCAAGACCAATCTAGACGATTGGCGCTACAGCACAGAAGTCGATAAGAAAGAAATTGTTGTAGATGGTACAACGTATCGCCGCGAGGAGGATACGCTTGATACTTGGTTCAGTAGCGGCCAGTGGCCGTATATCACTACCGATTATTTAGATGCTGGCAAGCTAGCCAAGTATTATCCGAATACCGTCATGGAGACAGCAGGCGATATTTTGTTTGCATGGGTAGCGCGGATGATTATGCTGGGCCTATATCGGACTGGCCAGGTGCCGTTCAAGCATGTGTACTTGCATGGTTTAGTGCTTGATGAAAAGGGTATCAAGATGAGCAAAAGCAAGGGCAATGTCATCAATCCGATGGAGACAGTGGCGAAATATGGCTCGGATGCGCTACGTATGGGTATTATTGCTAGCCGCAGTGCTGCCCAGCCGCAAGCGTTTAATACTGGCAAGGTAGTAGCAGCTCGTAATTTCTGCAACAAGCTGTGGAATATTGCTCGCTATACTGAAAATTTGGTTGGCGACCGCACGCCAACGGTCAGCCCGCAACTGCAATCGCTAGCCGATCATTGGATTGCTCGCCAACTAGATGAGGCGGCGCAGTCGCTAGACCGGCAGATTGCGACCTATCATTTCGCTGAGGCTGGCGAGACGATTTATCACACCGTTTGGGATGATGTAGCCGACTGGTACATCGAGGCTAGCAAAGTTGAGCAAAATATCGACATGAACGCGTATGTTTTAGACACAATTTTGCGGTTAACGCACCCATTCGCGCCGTTCTTGACCGAAACAATTTGGCAGGCTTTGCCGTGGCACGATACGATCTTGGCTAGCGAAACTATGCCAGACCGCCTAGAGTACGACGATATAGCTGCTGCTGCATTCGGCCGCTTGAAAGATTTAGTATCAGAAGCGCGCTACGTAGTTAGCGAACTGCCGGGCAATAAACGTTATGGTCTGTTGTATATGGACGATTCGCTGGTGGCTGATAATATCGAACTTGTCAAGAAGCTAGCGCGTGCTACCTCGGTAGAGCATGTTGACCAGGCTAGGGGATTACGCTTGGCAGCTAGCGGGCGAGACGTTTGGCTAGATATTGACGACGAAACACTTTACGAGCATCAAGCTAACCTCGAGAAACGTTTAGCCGAAGAACGCCAGCATATCCAGATACTCGAGACGCGCTTGGCAAACGATAACTATGTAGCCAAAGCTCCAGCGGCTCTGGTCGAGGAGTCGCGCAAGACACTCCGTGAAAAACAAGAACTAATTACCCGGCTACAGAACGAGCTGCAAGTTGTGTCGAATAAGTAAAAGCTAGTCGATAACTGGCAAATTTGCGTTATCAAAAGCGTGCCGGCCGCCTTCTTCTAATAAGGCTAAAATATTTTTGTGGTGATGGCGGCGATCTGGCGAAATGCTAGGCGATTGGTAGCGAAAACTGTTGCTGAGCATACCTTCTGATAGATTATGCTCGGAATGGGCGTGCTGCATTCGCGACTCGTTGATGGTTCGCAAATCTTGCGAACTGAGCTTTTGCATGGAATGATCATGCGTCAAACTGATATCAATAGCATGCCCGAAATGCCCGTCGTGGACAGCAACGCCGCTAGCTATCAGCAGACTGAGTGCGGCGAATAAGGCGTTAATGATGTAGGTAAAATATGTCATAACTATGTTTGTTTTAAGGTATTGTGCTTACAAATATAGCACAAGTATGATAAAAAGTCAATAGTATGTCATAAAAATAAGATTATAAGTTAGTCTGAGGCAGTGTTCGGACGGTTCATAAACAGATTACCGCTAGGTTTTAGCGCGCAGGTTGGCTATCTACTGGTGATGATATTTGCCGCCGCGAGCAATCTCTTGCGCTCGGTATAGCTGCTCGGCGAGGATTAGTCGCACTAACTGATGCGGAAAGACTAGCGGTGATAGCGACCAAACCAGGTTAGCGTGCTGTATCAGTGCTGTGCTGACACCAAAGGCGCCGCCGATAACTATCGTGATATTTTTACCTTGCACAAAGAGCTCGTTTAACTGGCGCGATAGGGTAGGCGAGTCAAACATCTGGCCGCGTTCGTCGAGCAGAATTACGAAATCTTGGGGATGTAAACGCGCTAAAATTCGTTCAGACTCCTCTTGGCGGGCCTGCTGGCCATCTAGCTTGCTATGCGGTATCGATTGCCACTCAAAATTCCAAGGTTGCTTGCAGCGCGTTTGGTAGCGTTTGATGCCGCATGAGACCCAATCCTCATGCTTTTTGCCAACGGCGATAACAGTGATCATATGGCAATCAAGCGCTCTTTGATACTGTTGGCGATATCATCGAGCCGTTCATCTGAAATATTGACAGGGTAGTCGTGATGGAGCTGCAAGGTGTCGCGGTCATACAGCGGCACTAGATGGATATGGGCGTGCGGTACGTCGAGACCCTCAACGACTACGCCGACACGCATGGGGTTGAGTTCGGCCTGGATAGCCTGGGCGATATTTTTGGCAGTTTGCCAGAGGTGAGTGTAAGTCTCGTTGTCGAGGTCCCAAATCAAATCAATTTGCTCTTTGGGCACCACTAGCACATGCCCGTCGCTGAGCGGGTTGATATCGAGAAAGGCAATAACATCATCGTCTTCGTAGACTTTGCGGCAAGGAATCTCGCCTTTGATAATTTTGGTAAAAATTGAATCGTCCATGATTACTCCTTGTTTATCATAGTTTTTAGTTTATCAGACGCGTAGTACAGCACGGAAGCCCCCTGCTTGACAGAAAAGGTCAACCCTAGATTCAAGAGACCTTTTATATCTTTATCGGCAGTTTGGCGAGAGATGGCGTTTAATTTTGCGTGCGAGGAAATGGTAGCGTAATGGCTATCGTCAGATATTAAATAGTATATAATTTGTTTTTGCCGGTCATTAAGGTTTTTGATAGAGTGAAGTTTCTTGGTTATAGCGCTATTTTCTTCATCGGTTCTTTTAGTATAATCTCGAAATTCCTTGATAGCCTCCAGAACTTTTTCGGTGTGATAATTAAAAAAGTAGGTAAAATCATATGAATCTTGTTCGGCGTAAATATAAGCGTAGGCGTACTGTGCTGGTGCTCGCTTAATGACTGTAGAAATTGGAAAATAAGCTAGCGCCCAATAACCGTTTTTCAGCATATACCAATAAAACAAGCTACGCGCTAAACGTCCATTGCCGTCAGTGAAGGGGTGTAGATACCCTAGCCAAAAATGCAGCACGGTTGCTTTGACTAACGGGTGGATAAACTTACTGTTGTCGTTGGCATATTCTATCAAGCGATCAAGTTCATGCTCGACGAAACTTTGGTTTGGTGGTACATGGGCAACTTTTTCGTTGAACCAGACGACTATATTATCGCTGTCTTTGCGAAATCTACCTGAATCGGCGTCGGGAATCGTGTGGCGGGTTAGCTCTTGATGCAATTCTAAGAGTAAATTTTTCGATAGACTGCGTTCGACGAAATTTTCTTCGATTTTCGATAAAGTTCGATAGTTATTGAGAATCATCCAGTCGCTTTTGTTGCGCGGCTTGATGTTGTCGGCTATCATATGCTTAGCATAGCGCCGAGAAGTGTCTGCGCCTTCGAGCTGGCTTGATGCGATAGCCTCCTCGAGTATGCCTCTCGCGATATATTTTTGTCGTTCAGATCGGGTAGTAATTGCCGGCGTATTTGTGAGAAATTGTCCGCCAGCATACATATCGACGGTTCGCTGCGCTTCATCAACTTTCTCTTGTCTAACCCAGCCGAAATAAGCGCCGTTTTTAGCGCGAATGGGCGTCGGCTGCGAGTTAAAACGCCTAACAGTGTGGGCTAGCTGCCACGACTCTGCTGGGGTAAGCTTAGGAATCGGATCAACAAAGCGTGCCTTATCCCAGTAAAGGTATTTTGACTCGTTGACTGCTTGCAAGTAAGGAGCTGCGGCTGCGGATTCATTAAAATACATGTCGATTAGATCTAATCGGCGTTTCGTAGATATAGTAGGTTGTTCTCGGATGATTACAAAATCTTTTTCCATAATATGTATATATTTGACACCATAATGGTAGCATAATGTAAAAAATATGTAAAGTATATGTATGTAGTTTACATATTTTTAACATATTAGCAAAAATGAGCAGCGTAGGGTATAATTACCTATGCAAGGAGAGGTGGCCGAGTGGTTGAAGGCGCACGACTCGAAATCGTGTATGCGGCAACGTATCGCGGGTTCGAATCCCGCCCTCTCCGCCAGGAAATAGCATGAATTTTTATACCGATTATGTTCTTGGCGAAAATTTTTAGATTGACTGCTTGCAAATATCGGGGTATTTATCGCGTCAGTACTAGTTGTGCTCATGGATTATTTGAATAGTGACGGGTGTAAGAATTACCTAGTATTCTGGTAATTTATCAATTAGCTCTAGCAGCTTTTCCCACGAAGCTCTGTCGGTGTGGTTGCGATCGACAACATCAGCATAGTATCGTATTGCATAAATATCTGGATAACTTGGGGCTGAGATCCATTCCTGCACATCCAGTGGATATGCTAACTGATCAGAAACTCCAATAGCCGCACCATAATCAGTGGTCAATAGGTCAAGCCCATCATGTCTAATTTGATCTGCCCAATATTTGCAGTGCTTGACTGCTTGTTTGTAGGTCATTTGAGGGTGATTATTTTTACCGTATTCTTCTGGCAGATCATCAATTAGTTCCAATAACTTTTCCCACGAAGCTCTGTCGGTGTAATTATTGTCAATGTTTATAGCATATGTACGAACTCGATACAAAGGATAATATTTTTGCGGATCAATCCAAGTCTGCATATATAGTGCATAAGCTAACTGATCAGAAATCCCAATAACTTCACTGTAATCAGTAGTTAATAAATCAAGTCCTTTATACCTAATTTTGTCCGCCCAGTATTTGCAGTATTCAACTGCTTGTTTGTAAGTCATTTGAGGGTATTGGCTACTGCTACTATTCATATTTACCATTATAATGACTTTTGTTGATTTGTTTTACGCGTCTCAATCTCGTCAGCAATCGCAAATAGTGCCCGCCAGTCCTTTGGTTTGTCAACACCTTTGTCTAGGCTACTCAATATAGACAACATCTCATCAAGAGCGGGATCCAACTCGACTGTCGAGTCTTGTAACATCAAACTAAGTAATTCATCGATGACACGTTCAGACCTAGTTTGCGGATAGCGCGCGCCAGGTTGGCTGTAATCTCCGCACTTACACAATTCCGCGACATCCATAGCACGCGCAACTTGAATTAATGCTAGTACTTTAGTAGTATTGCCATTTTGAACTATGCTATCTGGCACTTTCTGTATCATTCTATCTATACTATAAAACATCTACGTAAGTGAGTCAGTTTTTCGTCATGGCTCAGGTCTGTATATCACAGCTCTAATCGTTATACTTGTGTTTCAAAGCTACGTTGTTATTTGGTCCGCTACCAGGTTTGTAGCGATCATGATGCTAGCTCTCGCAGAAATACCCTTCGCTCAAGCGTCTGGAATCTAAAGTGATAAATTGGACATACATCGATCTAAATACAGCAAAGAGCGTCCATACATTCTCTAATATATCGGTCTATCAACTCATGGAATTAGCTAAAATAAGCCCTCAACGACTTATCTTTGTTTAGCTCCGCTTATGAGTCATGAGCTTTTGGCAAGAATTTCTGAATAGATCGCTCACATTGATTAAGCAGTTTGACATTAAGCGGCACTGGATTATTATTGTTTAAAGAATAATACCTCTGGTCACATATACTAGCGAGATCATCCCACGATACAACAGACGAATCCTCGAGACCGCGCGCCAACGAGAACGCAAAGCTATCAAGATATTCAAGGACATCTGAATTATCGGCATTTTCACGAATCATTTGAATCATATCACGTGCTAGAATCGCCTGTTCATTTTGCTTCATAATCTTATTCCGGTTTTATAATTTATCGATTAGCTCTAGCAGCTTTTCCCATGATGCTCTGTCGGTGTGGTCATTGTCAACAGTAACGGCGTATACGCAAACTTTATATAGAAGAGGATATTCTCGTGAATTAATCCAAGTCTGCATCTCCAAAGGATACGCTAACTGGTCAGAAACCCCAATAGCCGCACCATAATCAGTGGTCAATAGGTCAAGCCCATCATGTCTAATTTGATCTGCCCAATATTTGCAGTGCTCGATTGCTTGTTTGTAGGTCATTTGAGGGTATTGGCTGCTGCTACTATTCATATTTATCATTATAATGGCTTGTGATTCGTTTTGCGCACTTTGATTTCGTCAGCAATCACAAATATCGCACGTTAGGTTGAATATAATTACCTTGTTGGCAAAGTGTCTCCGTTGATATAGCTCGCGCGGCATGAATCAGCGCAAAAATCTTGGCGATATTTTTGGTACGAGGAAGGAAAATGTTGCGCTTATGCTAAAGATTGCAAGGTTATTGTATCAATTAATCTGGCTTAATTTTTCCTTAATCTCGTGTATGATATTGGCAGCATACTCCGTGTCTTCAGTTGTTTCAAGTTCGGCACCCAATTCGGCAATTTCGTCGAGCAGTGGATAGTGATCCTGGAACACATCCCCCCAATCATCGCGCGCAAGTGTTGCGCCCACGATATAACTACCGAGACGGTCGAGTGGCTCATTTTTGCTGTTTTGCAGTATATGCTTGATTTTATCTACTACAATCTGCTTTCTATTGTCATACATAAGACTATCATAACATGAAATTACCCCCCATTTCTGGGGGCAATTCGCATCCTTTCTACACTAGCGGTTGGGATGCCACTCCGAGAACAACTCGTTGCCATTCTCGTCAATGATCAAGTGGTAGTGCTCACGCTTGTTGTACTTATCGAAGATCAGCACATCTGTCACGATACTGTCATGTCGGTGATCGTATCCCGACCGAACCGCGACCTTAAAATCAGAATCTTCATACTGTACCGAGCGTTGCGTGACCTGAGTTTTCGCCCACTGATTCATCGCCATTTGCGCCATCCGAAGAGTAGCGCTTTCGCGGCGGTTTTCGGTGAAATTCTGCGCACCATGTGGATCAAACGGATCGCGCCTATACGTTACGGTTCCGCCCGGATCCATGACATAGTGTCCGTGACCAGGACCATCAGGCTTGCCAACTCCACCGAAGTAGATGTTGGTGTTGCCATCTGAGTCTGTCGAGATCCAAACGCTGTCTCGATACTGAAGCGGGACTCCAGCTTTTGCGGCGAGCGACTTTTTGTCTTCGCGTCGCTTTCGGCTTGCCGACTTCAACTCGTTGAGTCTAGCCTGGAAAGCCTTAGCGCACGAGTCAAATTCGGCCTTGGCACGCTTGAACTCAGATTGCGCGTGTTCATGCTCTGTTTTGGCAGACAGAAACGCCTGCCGAGCTCTAGCAAACTCGGCCTTAGCCACTTGGAAAGCTGGCTTAACAGCATCAAGCCGTTCACGAGCGCCGCGAATTTCAGCGACGAGCTGCCGCCGTTCGGCAACGCAGGTCTGAGACTCTGCTTTGTAAGCATGCCCCTGATCTGCGTACATACGTGCGCTAGCGCCGTCGTGCATATCGTGAGCCAACGAAGCCGACTCGAAAGCCGACTTCATGTTCTGATACGCCCGCTCTTGCTGAGCGTTCAGACTGTCGATACGCGGGCTGTTGGCCCGTTTGACAGACATGTAGGCCTCCCAGGCTGCCTGCTGATCTGCGTAGGCGACCTGTTTAGACTCGTAGGCACGGTTCATGACCGCGCGCGCCGAAGAGCGGTGCTCCCAGGCGGCTTGCTGAGCTTGCCAGGCTGCCTGCTGTCGCTGGCGGGCAGCCTCGCGAGCTGACCGCAAACGGTCAAGCTCAGCGTCTCGCTGGCGAGACATGGTATCATCCTCTCTGTAAAGGAGCGAAGTTACAGCGGTTACTGCAACTTTGCTATTTTACAACGTAAAGAGAATTTTGGCAATAGTCTGCTTAATAAGCGGCGAGCGTTACTTGCGGGCGAATATTTCTTTGGCGCTGAGTTTGCGGTTGTATTCGAGTGCGCCGAAGCGAAAGATACGTACGGCGATAGCCATGATGATGGTGGCAGAAACGGCCAGCAGGGCGATACCGATTACTGCTTCGCTGATTCCCAGGTTGCCGGCGGCGTTGCGCAGCATCAGTGGGATTGGCGATGTCAGTGGGAAGAGTGACAAGAATTTCACTAGCGGTGCGTCTGGCATTGATATGAACATTGAAACGGCATAAAGCGGGCCGAACAGCAAAATCATTACTACGCCGAAAAAACTGCCAGCTTCTTTGGCGGTTGGCACGGCGGCGCCGATAGCTACTAGCAGGCCGGTGAACATCATGAAGCTGCTAGCAAAGGCTAAAAAGCCGATGCCGATACGTAGCGGGTCGACTGGCAAGCTACTGAGGTCGACTGACGGTAGCTTGAGCTGGTCGTGGAAAAGCAGGTAGCTGATCAGCGCTGGCATGATAATCAACAGTCCTTGAACTATTGCTAGAATTATTAGCGAGATAATTTTGCCGACGATTAAGGTTCGCGCTTCGATGGTAGTGAGAATCATTTCGATAACGCGATTTTCTTTTTCTTCGGTGGTGCTAGTCAGCATCTGATTGCCAAAGAAGGTAATCAGGAAATAAAAGAGGATTAAAAAGATACCTGGCAGAATCATCTCTTGGACGCTGTCGTGGATTTTGCCATCGCGGTAGATAGTGCTGGTTGAGTTGATTTTGCCTTGGATAATTTTTTGAATAGCC
Source organism: uncultured Candidatus Saccharibacteria bacterium (assembly GCA_963541395.1). Taxonomy (GTDB): domain Bacteria; phylum Patescibacteriota; class Saccharimonadia; order Saccharimonadales; family Saccharimonadaceae; genus Saccharimonas. Next base: position 32,886 of record CAUTSQ010000002.1, read on the forward strand.
GGATTAACTTCTGACTGAACAGAGGCGGCTAATAGACTATTGGCCAGACTGCCGTAGCGGCCGTTGTCAAAAATACCGACATCTTTACCGTAAACTTCAATTGATTGCTGGTCGAGATTCTTTGGATAGTAGATGTACGCATCAAGCTGGCCGTTTTTGACGCGGTCAATAGCGTTTTGTTTGTCGTTGGGATTAATTTCGGTGGCTTTCGAGGCGGCGATTAGCTGCGGTTTGACCATCTTTGATTCGTCGGTAATAGCAATGCTAAACGACTGGTTTTTGAGCTTTTCGGCAGCGTCGTTGGTAGCTTGATTGGACAAAAAGACCATCCCAAAAATTGCAGCAAACATCAGTGGAAAGCTAATCGCTAGAATCCAGAATGATTTTTTCTTGAGGGCACGAACGACCTCGAAACGAATGACAGTTGATAAATTATGCATTTTGCTTCTCCTCGTTGTTGTGGCTGTAGACTTGAACAAAGATATCATCGAGCGACTTGCCGCCAAATTGCTTGCGAACATTAGCGACTGTACCGTAAGCATGCGCTGTCCCGTCTTTGAGTAGTAGTATGCGGTCGCATAGGCGCTCAACTTCTTCCATCTGGTGAGTAATCATGATAACAGTGGCGCCTTTGGCCTGGTGTTCTTCGATGATTTCCATCAGTAGCCGGCGATTAACCGGGTCAAAGCCTTTGGTTGGCTCGTCGAGGATTAGCAGTTCTGGGTTATCGATGACTGTGATACCGAGTTGGACTTTTTGTTGCTGGCCACCCGAGAGCTTATCGAGGCGAGTTTTGGCTTTGTCGAGCAGGTCAACGCGCTTCAAAAAATCAAGCGATTTTTGCCGGGCGTCGAGGCGGCTCATGCCTTTGAGCTGGCCGAAATAAGTCATGATGTCGATAACCGGCTCTTTTTTGTAAAGGCCGCGCTCTTCGGGTAGATAACCTAGTTTGATGCCGCTTGATACCGAATAAGGCTTGCCGCCGACTAATAGCTCGCCAGCGGTCGGCTGATAAATACCGAGCAAGGCGCGAATGGTAGTGGTCTTGCCGGAGCCGTTACTGCCGAGAAAACCAAATGTTTCGCCGCGTTTGATCTCAAAACTTAAGTCTTTGATGACTTCGGTCTTGCCGAAACGCATCTTAAAATGAGTAATAGAAATAATAGGTTCCATATTTTCCATGATAGCATGGGCCAAACCAGTTGTGAAAATTACTAGCAAAAATGCTTGAAAAATCCATATTTAGCGTTTATGCTTGGTATACAGACGCTATATGTATAGTGTTTAGTAAAATAGACAAATATGCAAATAAATTGCGCAAAGCAGGCCCAGATGGCCTAGCTAGTTTTTTGTGCTCAAAAATAGCAGCTAAAAATAAGAAAGGAAACGATGGCAGATATTACAGTTGTGAAACGCGATGGTAGTAAGCAGCTTTTTGATGCGAACAAAATTAATTTAACTTTGCTGGCAGCTAGCGAAGGCTTGCCAGGCCAAATTGCGAAGGTAGCGCAAATAGCGGCTGAATTGCAGTTGACGCTGTTTGACGGCATTACTACCGAGCAACTTGATGAAGCGCTTATCCAGACGGCAGTCCAAAATGTCAAAGACGACCCGGACTTTGACTCAATTGCGGCGCGATTGCTGCTGCGAACTATCTACCAGCAAGTACTCGGCGATTATACTAACAAAACTGAGCTTAAAAAGCTGCATGCGCAAAAGTTTCCCATCTATATTCGCCAAGCCGCTGAAGAGGGTCTACTAGATAAACGAATGGCTGATTCGCAGCTATTTAACCTCAAAAAGCTGGCGGCGGCGCTTGATCCGAGCAAGGATTCGCTCAGTAAGTATCTCGGCGTAGTGACCAACCGCAATCGTTACGCGCTGCGGCGCCAAAGCGGCGATCCAATCGAGGTACCGCAATTCACTAATATGCGTATTGCTATGGGTTTGAGTTTTAACGAAGTCAATCCGACCGAGGCGGCGATAAAATTTTATCGCCACATGGCTAATCTGGAATACAGTCCGGGCGGTAGCACGCGGGTTAACGCTGGCGGTTCGTTTCCGCAACTTAGTAATTGTTTCGTTATGGAAGTTCAGGACGACATGGCTTCGATAGCCAAAAGTATTCGCGATACCATGTTCATCGCTAAAGGTACTGGCGGTATCGGCATTAGTATGAATAAGCTGCGCGCCGCCGGCAGTCCTGTTAAAACCACCAATACCGAGTCAACTGGTCCGATTCCGTTTATGAAAATGATTGATACGGCGCTGTTTGCGGTGTCGCGCAAGGGCAAGAAAGCGGGTGCGGCAGCAGCCTATATGGAGAACTGGCATCTTAATTTTTCGCAATTCCTCGATTTGCGCCAGAATTCGGGCGACCCGTACTTGCGGACGCGATTTCTAGATACGGCGGTGTTTATCTCGGACGAGTTTATGAAGCGCGTCCAAGACGAGCAGGATTGGTATTTGTTTGATCCGGCTGAAGTCAGCGACTTAAACGAACTATACGGCGAAGCGTTTAGCCGCCGCTACCAAGAATATATCAAGCTAGCAGAAGCCGGCAAAATTAACCGCTTCGAAGTCGTGCCGGCCCGCCAACAGTTCCGCCAGATTCTCGGTAGTTTGCAAGCGACTGGACACCCTTGGCTAACCTGGAAAGATGCTATCAATTTGCGAGCGCTCAACAATAATACCGGGACAATCCACCTCAGTAATTTGTGCACCGAAATAACTTTGCCCGAGGACGAAAATAATATTGCGACTTGTAATCTGGTTAGTATGAATTTATCAGCTTTTCTCAATGCTGATAAGACTTGGGATTGGGATCGTTTGGCGGTATCAGTGCGCTCCGCCACGCGCCAGTTAGATAACTTGATTGATATCACGAACACGCCAGTTACCGAAGCTATGCATAGTAATGAGCAGAATCGGGCGCTTGGGCTCGGCTATATGGGGTTATCGGATGTTTTGGAGAAGCTAGAGATTAGCTACGAAAGCGAAGCTGCCTACGATCTGGTTGACCAGCTAACTGAATTTATCAGCTACCATGCCATTGATGAATCGGCTAACCTAGCAGCTGAGCGCGGTAGCTATCCGAACTTTGCTGGCAGCGGCTGGAGTAAGGGCTTACTGCCTATCGATACTGTTGATAAACTTACAACAGAGCGCGGCGTTAAGGTAAAAATTGATAGTAAATCGCGCTTGGATTGGGAAGCGCTGCGCCAAAAAGTCAAAAAAGGTATGCGTAACGCAACCTTGATGGCGATCGCGCCGACAGCTAATATTTCGCATGTGGCAGGTACGACGCCAGGACTTGATCCGCAGTTTAGCCAAATCTTTAGCCGCAGTACGCTCAACGGCAAATTCCTAGAGGTTAACGCTAATTTGGTACGTAAACTCAAACAACTTAATCTGTGGGAATCGCTCAAAGACGACTTGCTGGCGAATCAGGGCGATATTCAAGGTTTCGAGCAAATTCCGCAAGCAGTCCGCGATGTCTACAAAACTAGTTTTCAGTTGAGCCCGTACGCCTTTATCGAGGTGGCGGCGCGAGCGCAAAAATGGGTCGACCAAGCAATTAGTCGCAATATGTACCTGGAGTCGCGCGATATTGATGAATATATCGAAATCTATTCAGAAGCGTGGCGCCGCGGTTTGAAAACGACATATTATCTGCATGTCAAGCCGCGCCACCAATCCGAGCAAACCACCGTCACGTCGCAATCGGTACAGAAAGTTCGTACCGACAGTGCTAAAAGGGTAAGCGGTTTCGGCTTTGCTCGGCGCAAACAATCATAAACGTTGATAAAATCACAATAATAAGGAGGAAATATGACGCAAACAACACAACCGCAAGGTATTTTGGGATCGGGCCTGCGCGACGGCTTGCAGCTCAAACCAGTCCGCTACCAATGGGCTATGGATTTGTATAATCAGGCAGTTGCTAACACTTGGTTCCCGAACGAAGTACAACTAGTGCAAGATTTGGCGGCGTTCGAGAAGCTGACCGACGACGAAAAACATGCGCTGAAAACGGTGATTAGTTACTTAAACCCAAATGAACTGCTTATCAATAAGTCGTTAGCTTTTGGTATTTATCCATACGTCAATGCCGCCGAGGCGCACTTATATCTGTCGAAACAGATGTGGGAAGAAGCTAATCACTTTATGACCTTTGAATACATTATCGAAACGTTTCCGTTTGATCGCCAAGAAATTTACGCAGCAGGCTACGGTAAGAAAAGCCTGAAAGACAAATCTGACTTTCAGACCAAGTACGTCGGACGCATGCTGAATGATAAGCTGGATGTTACTACTACCGAGGGCAAGAAAGATTTTGTGCGTAATCTGGTAGCTTATAATATTGTACTCGAAGGTATTTGGTTTTATAGCGGTTTTATGGTTGGTATGAGTTTTCGCCGGCGTAATTTGCTGCGTAATGTTGGCAGTTTGCTAGATTGGATTACTAAGGACGAAAATCTACATTTAACTTTCGGCATTAACTTGCTGTTGACAATTCTTGACGAGAATCCAGATTTGCAGACGCAAGAATTCGCCGACGAGATTCGCGATCTGATTTTGCAGGCGGTGGCGCTTGAAGAGGCTTATAACAAAGACATGCTGCCAAAGGGTATCTTGGGCTTGAATGCGGATTATGTGAACCAGTATGTCAAGTTTATGACCGACCGCCGTTTAGAAGAATTAGGCTTCGAGAAAGAATACAATGTAGCTAATCCAGCCAAGTGGATGGCGGCGGCCAACGATACGCTTGAATTAGTCAATTTCTTTGAAAGCACCAATACGAATTATGAAGTCAACACCGTAAAGTAGCAGTTTTAGTAATTGAATAAGCGGCTTATTAGCCTATAATGAATATAAGCAAAGGGGGAAATAATGAATCCATCAGCGATAATTAACGACGACATGACGCTCGAGGAAAAACTCGAGGCGATTGAACGCGAGATAGCCAAAGCGCAAGCTGAAGCCGATCAAAAAGCTGAAGCTGACGGCCTACCATCAGCGCCAATTGATCCGGCAACACTAACTATGTGCGAGGGTTGCCAATAGACACGCTACATATAGCGTACTCTAATCGGTTATGCTATAATAAGGGCCCATGAAAGAGCAATCATACATGGGCAAACAGACAAAATATATCTTTGTAACTGGCGGCGTTCTCTCGGGGGTAGGGAAGGGAATTACCGCTGCGAGCATCGGCGCGGTTCTCCAGGCCAAGGGTATCAAAGTCTCAATTCAGAAATGCGACCCGTATCTCAATGTGGATGCGGGTTTGCTTAATCCGGCAGAGCACGGCGAATGCTTCGTGACGCGCGACGGTGCCGAGACAGACCTTGATCTCGGCCATTACGAGCGGTTTCTAGATATAGAGTTAACGCAGAAAAACGCCACGCTGGCGGGACGCTTACTCTCAGAATTGATTACCGACGAACGCGCCGGTAAGTTTCACGGCAAAACTGTCCAGCTAATCCCGCACTTAACACATGCCATTCAAGAGTCAATTATTGCGGCTGGCGAAGGCAGCGATGTGCACATCGTAGAAATCGGCGGTACAGTGGGCGACTACGAGGGATTAAGCTTCATCGAGGCGATCCGCGAATTTGCTCACAAAATCGGTAAGGAACGCTGCTTATACGCGCATGTGGTTTATGTGCCGTTTATTGATACCAGTAAAGAGTTCAAGAGCAAGCCGGCGCAAAATGCCTTAAACGATTTGCGCGGTTTTGGTATTGTACCAGAGATTGTGGTTGTCCGCAGCGACGAGCCAGCGCCTGAGTCGGTTGCTCAAAAAATTGCTTTGTACGGCGGCGTTGATTTGCCGGGAGTGCTGATGCTGCCAAATCTCGATACCGTATTTATGATTCCCGAGCGGATAGCCGCTAGCCCATTGATGACCATTCTCGATAAGTTTACTGGTAATTTTGCTCAGCCGAATCTCGCGAAATGGCAAGCGTTAACTCAATCGCAAAGCAAAAAGCCAACCGATATCGTGACTGTCGGTTTAGTCGCTAAATATATGGAAAACAAGGATACTTATCTATCGGTGACCGAGGCGCTCAAGAGTGCGGCTTGGCATGAAAATGTTGGTTTGCATATCAAGTGGCTCAATGCCGAAACAGTTACCGAGCGCGATTTCGAGACGGTTGATGCTCTGCTGGTGCCAGGCGGCTTTGGCCCACGCGGGATTGAGGGCAAGATTGCGGCAGCGCAGTATGCGCTTGAGCGCGATGTGCCGTATTTAGGGATTTGCTTAGGTTTGCAGACAGCGGTAATTGCCGCGGCGCGGCGAGCTGGGCTTGACGATGCTAACAGCACGGAGTTTGACGATGCTACGACGCATGATGTGGTGTATATTATGCCTGGCCAAGAGGGCAAAGAATCGACTGGCGGTACGTTGCGGCTGGGTAATTATCCGGCAGTATTCACGCCAGGGTCGCTTGCTTCCAAAGTATATCAGTCGGATCACACCGAGGAGCGCCACCGCCACCGATATGAGGTAAACCAGCAATTTCTAGATGAGATTGCCCGCGGCGGCGTGGCGGTGTCGGGCTTGTCGCCAGACGGGCGGCTAGTCGAATTTGTCGAGGCGCCAAATTGCCGCTATTTTGTCGCAACGCAAGCGCACCCCGAGTTTCGTTCGCGGCCAATGCGGCCGCATCCGCTGTTTGCTGGACTGATTAGAGCGGCTGTCTCTTGACAAATTATACTACTTATGCTAATATGAGAGTATGGCAGAAGAAGAAAAACAAAAAGTAGAAGATTTCGAGCCAACTTACGACGAGAGCAGCGACGATACAGCGATGTTGCGTGCGGTGCTGCAATCGGATCATGCTCGTAATATTACGCCAGTATCGGTGTATCGCCAGCCAGATTTTGACGGCACGGAAGATTAACTGTAGTAAAAGTGTTATAATATGGTCTATGATTGATTGTGTTATTACACTGAAGAAAATAATTGACAAACTGTATCAGCAGCAGGTTGATGTACAGTTAACGCGCCCCGACCCAAAGTTCGGTGACTTTGCGACGAACGTGGCGCTGCAGTTAGCAAAACCCTTGGGTAAAAACCCGCGCGAGATTGCTGAGGCGATTGCTGAGGAGCTGCGCGGCCGCCAGGAGTTTAGCGAGGTCAATGTGGCTGGGCCGGGCTTCATCAACATAACGTTAAGCGACCAAGCGGTGTTGGAGTCGCTGAGAGTGCGACCAGCGACTAATCGTTCAGGGCAAACGGTCGTTATTGAGACCAATTGTCCGAATCCGTTTAAGGCCATGCATATTGGCCACGCGTTGAACTCGATTTTGGCGGACACCATGGCGAATTTGCTGGCAGTAGACGGCGCGGCGGTACACCGGGTCAGTTACCACGGCGACGTCGGCACGCATGTCGGCAAGAGCATGTGGGCGATTCTGCGCGAAATTGACGGTGATGTCAGCAAGCTAGACGCTATTCCGGCTGACAAGCGCAACGAGTTTATGAGCCGTATGTACGTTGAAGGCGCACGGGCAGCTAAAGAATCGCCAGAGGCACGAGCGGAAATTGATGAGCTAGCTAAGCAATCGTTTGTATTGGACGATCCGCTGTATAAGCAAGTGTACGAGATTTGTAAAGCCTGGAGCTTTGATGAGATTGATGCCAATGTGGCGCGGCTGGGTAATGTGCCAATTGAGCGGCGCTACGTCGAGAGTGAAACCGAAGTGCCAGGCAAAGCCTTGATCAAAGCAAAAACCCCAGAGGTCTTTACCAAGTCCGATGGCGCGTATATTTTCAAGGGCAGCCAGTACGGCGCGTTTGACAATGTGTTTATCGGTTCGCACGGCAACGGTTTGTATGGCGCCCACGATATGGGGCTGATTCAGCTGAAGCGCCAAGATTATCCAAACTTGGACTTATCAATTACGGTCAACGGCGAAGAGCAGGCGGCGTATTTCCGCGGGGTGATCGCCGCTAGTGAATTGGCAATTCCAGAGCTGAAAGGTAAATTGTTTAATTATGCGACTGGCCTGGTCAAATTAACAACTGGCAAGATGAGTTCGCGCACCGGCGAGGTGATTACTATCGATTGGTTGTTCAACGAATTCAAAAAAGCCATCAAGAAAGCTGGCGGCGAGCCGACCGACGAGGTGGTGGCGGGTGCGCTGCGCTATCAATTCTTGAAGGGGAAAATCGGCAGCGATGTGGTATTCGACATCAATGACGCCGTCAGTTTGACGGGTAACACTGGTAGCTACTTGCAATACGCGCACGCTCGGGCGCGGGGAATTTTGGCAAAGTCTGAGCAGACAGCTGCTTTCCCGACAGAATTGTTTGACGAAGATCGGCTGCTGGTCAGGAAAATGAGCGAATACGCGGAGGCAGTTAACCGAGCTACTGAAAGCCTGGAGCCGCATCATGTTTGTGCCTACCTGTTTGAGCTGGCGCAAGAGTTCAATCGTTATTACGAGAAAAACCAAGTTGTTGGCAGCGACAAAGAAGCGCACCGCGTTGGTATAGTGGCGGTGTACGCTGATATTTTGAAGGCGGGGCTGACGATTTTGGGAATCGCGGCGCCAGAGCGCTTGTAAGGTTACATTGTAAGGTTGCGGAATAAATACAAAGCGATTTGTTACAAGAAACCAGGTTATAATCAAACAGTTAAAGGAGGCTAAATGCCATCAGAAACAGTCAAAAAAGCCAAAAAATCAGCTGCCAAAAAGCTAGCTGACAAAAAATTGGCGCAAACAATAGTTAAAGACACCCACATGGGCGGTTTCGTTAATTTTATCCGCGAGCAGGGTATAGTCGGCCTAGCGGTTGGTCTAGCGATCGGTACGGCAGCTGGCGATACAGTGAAAAAGTTGGTGACAGCGTTTATTGACCCGCTAGTGCAGCTGATTGTCGGCTCGCAAAAAGGCTTGCAGGCGGCATCGTTTACCGTCGAAATTGCTGGTCGCAAGGGAGAATTTCTGTACGGGGCGTTTGTTAGCTCGTTGATTACATTGCTGGCGGTAGCTTTTGTGGTGTATGCAATTGTACACCTGTTTAAGCTTGATAAATTAGATAAGAAAAAAGATTAATTGGGCTTTGAAAAAAATATCCGCCGGACAAATCCGGCGGATTTTATATAAAACGATTTATGTCAGGAAAAGGTATATCATACTCAATAAACTAGGAGATAAGCGTACCGACTGGCTGGCCGCTGCTAGCCCGGGCAATATTGCCGTCGGTGAGTAAGTCGCAGATAATAACCGGGATGTGTTCATCCATAGCCAGGCCGATGGCGGCTTTATCCATGACGGTGATGTCAGGGTTGGTCAGCGCTTCGTGATAGCTGAGCTTGTCAAATTTAATAGCATCAGGGAATTTGGCGGGATCTTTATCGTATACTCCATCGACTTTCGTTGTTTTAATCACAACATCACACTGCATTTCTAAAGCTAGGTTCAGGGCGGCAGTGTCAGTGGTTAGGAATGGCCGGCCAGTGCCGCAGGCAACGATGACCACCCGGCCTTTTTGGATGTGGCTGAGGGCGCGGCGAAAAGTATAGTGATCGATAAATTGATTAATTTCTACAGTGGACATGGCGCGGGTTGGCAAGCCAGCGTCGTTGAAGACATCGGCCAGAGCGATGGCATTCATTAGGGTAGAGAGCATACCGATATTGTGGGCTGAGACAGGCTGAATGCCGTGGCCGACGATCTGATTGCCGCGGACGTAGTTGCCGCCGCCAACCATGATGACGACCTCGGCGCCAGTTTTTAGCGCTGGTTTGATTTGTTCGGCGATCCAGCGGGCGCGAGCGGGGTCAAAACCGCTAGCAAACTCGCCCTGAAGCTGCTCGCCGGATAGTTTGAGGAGAATGCGTTTAGCCATGAGCTTAGTATAGCATGGCGCGCTTAGAAAATAACACTGCGCAAAGCACGGCTATAGGTTAGCCAGGCTAGACGCTAATCTGTTAATAATTATTATAAAATAGTGTTGACATACGATAAATAGTGTGCTATTATTGCTCAGCGGCTGGACGGAAAGCAGATTGCTAGACGGCTAGCCCTAGGCAGCGTAGCGCTGCATAACGAGCTTTCGTTGGGAAGCTAGCGCTTTAAAATGGAAGAATCTGGTTCAATATAACGCAGGTTATCGCTCTGGTCAGACTAGCGGTCTCGAAATGTCGAGGCTGGCAGCCTGGCTGGGTGCGATACCTGGCTGGGTGGCGACTTTTCGTGTGCTGTGATGATGTTTTTTGGGACTTCCAAAAAACGCTTTGCAGAGTCACACACGCTCACCTAAGGAGGTGAAAATGACCATTCGTAACTACACTGGTCACCCAGTGTACGTATTTTACGAGGAGGGAGACGTCGTTCGAATTATCTTTCATTCGGACGGTGAGGCCAGGGCACGTCAGACTGATGTGCCCGTTGACGAAATCCTCGGAATCTCGGTCGTTAAGACCGAGTTTGGCGAGGTCGTCGGCTTGCCTGAGCCGAGAAGAGATGTGTACTTGATCGTGAGCTTTATCACGGCGCGTGCGGCTCTCGCTCATGGCAGGACAACCGCGGATCTGCTCATTCCGAGTAAGCCCGTCCGTGATGGTCAGAACCGGGTCATCGGGTGCCGCGCTTTTGCACGCATCTGATTCCCTCGGCGGCGCCCGTACTGAACCAGCAGTAACCCGGGAAAAACGGATTGAGTAGGCTTCGGCCGAAAAATCCGTTCGCTCTGGAGAGAGCTAAAGGTGTTGAATACGTGTGAAGTGGCTCGCCACCTATAATCACGTATCGCTACCATCTCTTCCCGCTAACTCGGGGTCCTTTCCATGCAGCACTGGCGAGTTAGCGTCGCGCTGCCTTATCTGGTCTCCCCCGCGCCAGTAAAATGCGGGGGATTAATCCTTGAAAGTTTATTATCTTCGACCGATTCGGCCGGCGGTAACGAGCAGTCAAGGCTCGAGAGACAGGAGTATACTTACGATGAGCCCAAAGAGGCTAAATCCAGAAAGCCGTGTCACGCCAGAATTGCTGGGTGATGTTAGCGGCTTTCAGCGGGAATTTGCGCGTGTGGCGTACAGAAAAGCTAGAGACGGTCACGGATATCGATTGCCATATTTTACGGTTGGCAATCCGGCTACAGTGCGTCATGAAAGATTTGAGGTAGAAACGGATTATGTACGCGATCCGGTGACTTATGAGTTGGATAGTGTTCCGCGAGTAGATTGGAAGCTTGTCCCTTACGGTGAACTCTTGAACAGCGCTAGCGAAAGACATCCAGTTCGCCAGACTATTGAACCGGCCGATTGGTATTATAACGAAGATGAAAAAGATAAGGATCATCCTAATCTGTTGGTAGTGTCTGGGCAGCTATCGGTGGCAGGCCTAGCGACAATCCTTCAAATGAACCCGATATATAGATTGCGACATGAAGGGTCGCATGGCAGCTACCGCCGAGTTACCAGTTGGCGCGATGGTAAGCTAGAAGAGATGCGGCAGACTATCGGCGAAGAGCTAGGTATAGATATGTCTGCTACAGCAGATTTGAGGCGCGGCAATGTAGTCTTGCCCGATGGCGATGATCGCTGGATGCAAAGGGAGCGGAAAATAACGCATAGCGGTAAACTATATACGCCAAAAACCAGCCGCGAAGTTATTCGCATTAAAGCTTTAGAGTTGAAAGAAAAAGCAATCACTCCCGAAATACAGGAAGAGATTTCGTCGTTGCGTAAAAGTATAGATGGTGTGCTGGATGATGTCCGAGATCCAGAGATGCGCGAGCAAGCTGCTAATATCTTAGCGAGACTTCGAAAAGTAGAGCGCGGCTTTCAATTGCCGGAACAGCGTTCGGCAATCGTTCGATCGGCAAAATCGTTGTCGGAGCAATGGCTCGAAGAAGTATGGCAAGTAGTGCCGCTCTATGGCATGAGCCATTCTGGCGAGCGCGAGACGCGCCACGATTTACCGCATAAGTTCTCGTTTTTTACTCGTACAAATGGTATGACTGGTAGAAGCATAGCCTACGTGATAGGTCCTGGCGGCGAGCTTGTTGAACCTAGCGAATCTGGCTATCGCCGCGATGATGATAAAACGTGGGGTCCGGAAGTTCTTAACGAAAGCGTAGTGATTCTTACGCACGAGAAAGCTTGCACGGCCGCTCTGCATGAATTTGGCGTGCGTTACGAGCCGCCGCAGGGTATCACCGAAGAGCAGCTTAATCGAATCGAAGCTATCCAGAAATCTATCGCCAAAGAGTGGGATGGTGCAACTGGTATGTCTGGCAAAGAGTCGCCGTCAATCGGTGATGGCTGGGGCTTTACGGAAGGAGACTTAAACGACGAAGCGCAAGCCAAACGCGACGCAGAGATAAATTCCCAAGATATGAACGATTTATTAGCAGCTCTACAGAATAGATTCAATAATTAATATAGATTGAAAGATAAGAGACTTACTATGAGTGAAAGAGTGAAGATGCCAACCCCAGGAGATTTGTTTGGCGCTCCGAAATGTCCTGGTCGTGAGGCGTCCGTACGAGAATCTAGCGATGACGCAAACCCGGACGACACAGTAGCTAGCGCGGCTGTACTGGATCACACTAGAGACAACGTGCCAGCAGAGAAATTACAGCGCCTCGGCGCCCTAGACGAAAATGGCGAATTGACTGAGATTGGCCGCCAGATGGAACAATTTGCCAGCGAAAGCCCTGAGCATGCCCGTATGCTGGCCGAAGCAGAACGTTTCCCTGAAACAGTGCGAATGCAAGTTGCCGCTATAGTGGCCTTGCAGAAAATACCAGCAGACTTGGTCGTGTACGGCAGCAAGAAGAGACCATGCAAGGAACGCTGGAGAAATCTAATAGATTCAGAACATAATGATTCTGATTGGTTGAAACAGCTAGAAGTACTGGCGTCTATACAAAATATGCCGAGAGAAGAACTGCTCGGATACGATATACGACCAGGCGTTCCTGGTAAGGTTAAACGCGAATTGCGCCGCTTGAAAAATCAGCAGGGGTTAGCTGAATGCGACTTGACGCTTCCATCTGATGAAGAGCGCAAGCAGATAGTGAAATGTATAATAGCGGGTAGCGCCGATAAATTATGGCGCCAGATGAAGATAACAGATTTAGTAAGTAGCAACTACACACGATCTGAAGTGTTCGCCGTAGATACTTATAGATTAGTAGATACAGATAAAGGCAGGCTTTATCGCAATAATAAAGGCGAAGAAAGAAAACGGAGCCAGCGATCGCTGATTAAAATGGGCCAGCTGGTGGTGGCTGACCCAGAGGATATACGTTTTCGACAGAATGGTGAAGAGGTTAAAATACCAGTTCTAAAAGGTATCACCAATGTTGAATTAAGCGACCTGCGGGAAGTTGCTCCGCAGCTGTTTGCCGATGAAGACAGAGGTTTTGTGGTAGGCAGCGACGATAAGCCGGTTAAGTTAGTAGAATCCGTATTGGACAACGGGTTGCTCCAACTGGGCGAACAACGGATTGTAGCTGAGCCTAGCGAGGAAATGGCCGATTTTGTTGTGAAAAAAATCGCAAAAGAATATCGATGGGAGCTTATTGGCGAAGCTAATAGCCAATTGTCGAGACTTGCGCGCAAATCAGGTCAGGAATTTAGGGAATTCAGTGATGAAGATTTGGAAACTCGAATCGCTGAACATCTTGCAGAAGTTGGTTTGACAGACGAAACTGGCGAGCTTCGCACTATTGACGATATCGCTAAAGGTGTTGCTAAGTTTAATGCTGCTGAATCTTGCGGGCAAGATGTCCTTGGCGAGATTAATCGTCTCTATCCTGATTACGTCACGAGCGAAGATATTAGACTAGAGGTAGAATACCAAAGAGATGGGGAATACACAGGTCCGTATTTCAGCTACAGAACAGTTGATGTCGATAATATTCTTGATATAGATCCAGGAGTTTTCGAAATACCGAGCGGGCAGCAAATTATGTGCCAAATAGAGAAGAAGGAATCCATCGGTTACGAAACCTGGACAAGTCTTGTGATTGTTTCGCCAGAGGAGGTGCGTGAAAAAACTAGCCAAATCCGTGCTGAACAACAAAAACAAGAAGAGGCCGCCAAACGCGAACGAGCTTTTTACGCAGAGGTGGAGAATCTTGTAGCTTATATGGAATCTTTTGGCAATAAACTTCCAATAGAACTTCAAAAACAACGGTTGGCGCTAACAATTGATCTGAGGTATATTGCCTACGGAGACGAAAACTCTGCTGAAAAACTAAACGAGTTGATAACCAAAGTAACCTCGTGGTGCGCAGCCTGCGGAGAATCTCCGGCGCAAGAAACGGATGTAGTTTGACGTAGAGAGCTGTAGGCTCATATTGGTAAATATTATAGCAATATCTACAATAGTGTGTTATAGTAGCGATGAGGGGCTGGTTGATGATCGGCCTCTGGCGCATTTTAGAATATAGTATGTACGGCAGAATCCGAGCCCTCTTTGATGCTGTGAAACGAGGTTTTCACGGCGCTAAAGAGGGCTCGGTATGGGATCGAGCTCCAAGATCGCCCCGGAATGGGGCAGAGAGGGGGTCAGAGATGGCCGAGGAGGTTCCCTCAGCAATAAGAGGAGTTATCATCTTATTGTCCGGGTTGAGTGGTACCATAGTAGAGTGGGGCTATGTCCCGCTTGGTCTTGTCGTTTCTCGTCCGCCCACGTATGTGTGGGTGTGGCGAATGTACCCGAGGACCGGGGGTGTGATTACGCGTCTCCGGTTTTCAGGGCTCGGTATGATTGAGGAGGTTAGAAACGCTAAAGTTGAAAAACCTCCTCAGTCTATGAGTTTTTTTGACCTCAGCTTGGCTGAGGTCAAAAAACTCCGTTACCGCCCACGAGATGGGTGGGATACCGTGAGGGTAATTTACGATAACCTCGTGTAATTGTCCCTCCACCCCGCCCCGGCGGGGGTTGCCTGGCGGCCTTTCTTGGCCGCAACTTCCGCTGGGGTGGCAGACCCCTCTTCGCGCCAGGAGGGGTATTTCTTTGTACTAGGACGTTTGCTGCAGCAGGTGCCAGAGCAGTTTTCTCGAGATTACTACGACGCCAAAAAGTAGTATACTAGGTATATGAAAGCCAGTTTCAAGCCGAAAAAAATTCTGTGGATGGATTTGGAGATGACCGGGCTAGATCCGGTGCACGATGAGATTTTGGAGGTGGCGGCGATTGCCACTGATTGGGATTTTACGGAAATTGCGACATATGAGGGAGTTGTACAACACGACCCAGAGAAACTAAGGAAATTGCTTGATCGAAATGCTAGCTTTTGGAATGAACATCCAGCGGCGCGGCGTGGGCTGGAGAGGCAGAACGAAGCTGGTAAGCCGTTAGTAGTGGTTGAGCAAGATTTATTGGTGTTTTGCGATGAACATTTTGCAGACGAGCCGCGGATTTTACTGGGCGGCAATTCTATTCACCAAGACCGGCGATTCATCGATCAGTGGTGGCCTACGTTGTCAAAAAGACTACACTATCGGATGTTAGATGTCAGTGCTTGGAAAGTGGTGTTTGAGGGTAAATACGGCAAGAAATTTGCTAAACCAGAGGATCATCGGGCGCTAGAGGATATCCGCGGTAGTATTCAAGAATTAAAATATTATTTGAAGAAGGTGAAAGCGTGACAGATAAAATATGGCATGATATCAGCGAGGATTCGCTAGAAGTACGGCAAAGTTTAATTGAAAAATTAAACTTATCGGAGTTGCAGCGGCGGATTTTGATTGAAAACCGTTGGCTGCCGCAAGCGGTCGAAGGCGGCGATTGGCTACTGATTAAGGCGGAAATCCCGAGTATTGAACGCCGCAATGTTCATTGGCAAGGGTTGACGATTTTGCTCAGCAAAAACAAAGTTATTACCTTGCACCGCGACGAATTAGACAGCGAGGTTGCCGAGCGGATTGAAGCGTACCGGCCAGGCGCTTTGTCGCCGTCGCTAATCGCAGCAACGATGATTCAATTTACAGTCGAGCAATATATGCCGATTCTTAACTCAATTGACGATGTAACCGATCAATTAGAAGATACAATGATTCGCGATCCGGGCAAGCATCAGTTGCAGCAGCTTTTTGTGTATAAGCGCCAATTGGCGGATTTGCGCAAAGTGATTTTGCCGCTGATGAATATGCTAAATGGCTTGAGTAACGGCCGATACGGTATTTTTGATGAAAAGTGCGCGATTTATGCGCGCGACAGCTACGATTACGCTTGGCGCGTGCACGAGCTGATCGATACGATGCGCGATCTGCTAACTAGCGCGCTGGATATGTATTTGTCGGTAGTGTCTAATCGAATGAATGATGTAATGAAGCGTTTGACGATTGTAACAACGATATTTATGCCGATGTCGTTTTTGACAGGTCTAGCTGGCATGAACTTTTCGCAGCTGCCGTTTCATAGCGATGTAATGTTTTGGATAACGATGGCACTGCTGGTCGTTTTGCCGATATTGATGCTGGTATGCTTTATACGGAGCAAATGGCTATGACGCACCAGCAATTTGAAGAGTTTTTGCTAAGTTTGCCAGGCGTATGGCTGGATTATCCGTTTGGCGATAAGGTGGCTGTCTATAAAATCGGCCGCAAAGACGCCGGTCAAAGCGGAAAAATGTTTGCGTTGATAGCCGAGGGTTCAAAGCCGTTGCGGATTAGCTTGAAATGTGATCCGCAATTGTCGTTAAAGTTACAACAAAAATACGAGTCGGTCCAGCCAGGCTTTCATCTCAATAAAAAACACTGGATTACGGTGATTTGCAGCGGCCAGCTCAGCGATGAAGAACTTTTTGATCTGGCGCGCTTAAGCTATCGGTTGGTGACTGAGTAGCTGCTACTGCTTGGTTGAAGCAAAGTCGTGGTAAGCTTTGAGTACAACATTGAGGTTATTGATGGATTCGTCGCAGAACGAACGAATAGATTTGGAATCGCTAACCTTTTTAAGCTTGTTGAGTTGCGACTTTAAAATGGTTAATTCGTAAGTCATGGCGGTGGCGTAGCTGCTGTCGAGCTTGCCTTTTTGGTAGGAATCGTTGAGCTTTTTCTGCAGGGCTTCTAGGTAGTTTTTTTCGGTACTAGAGGATTTTTTCTGGATTTTGCGCTCTTTGATGATGGCGTCTAGCCTGGTCTGCATGGTCGTCAGGGTGCTGTTGAGCGCAGTGTTGGCCTCGGCAATTTCAGTCTGCGTCAGGCGGCCTTCGTTTTCGTCGACGACTTTGTTCAGCGTATCGGTGCGGTCGCGGATCGGCTGGATCAGACTGTTGGCATCAGATGCGCCAGGGTTGATGATTAGAATCAAAATGATGATGACGCTAGCAATAACAGTGCCAATGAGCGCAAATATAGCAATTCGATTGATGGTGTGCTGTTCTTGCGGAGCGATACGGTTAAGGTAATCAACAGTATTATAATCATCATCCGAGCTGCTGGCGTAAACTGGGAAGGTGCTTAGCGGCTGTGGTCCTGTGTCGTACGATGGCGCGGTTTGGTTAATTTGCGGTAGTTGATCAGACTGATTAGTTGCCAGGCTGGATGTTTGCTGCGGGTATGCCAGCGGCTGCGTCTGGGCGGCTTGGTTATTGTAATACGGATTAGGCGCCGTTTGCTGCTGCGGTGTTTGCTGGCCGTAGACCTGACTGTACGATGCGGCTGGCTGCTGCGGGTTTTCTGGCGGTAAATTATTAGCAGAACCCTGCGAATACGGTTGTTGCGGATTGGTGTACGGGTCCTGATTCATATCTATATTTAACCACAACCGATAACAGAGGTAAAGAGTGATATACTAAAATGTATGGATGCCAAGGAGGAAATTCGCTCGCGGCTCAATATCGAAGATGTGATTGGCGAATATGTTGAGCTGAAGCGGGCAGGGCGCAGTTATAAGGGGTTGAGTCCGTTTACTGGCGAGAAAACGCCTAGCTTTTTCGTAAGTCCTGAAAAAAATATTTGGCATGATTTCTCGAGCAACAAAGGCGGCGATGTTTTCGCTTTTGTGATGGAGGCTGAGGGGATGGATTTTCGCCAGGCGATGGAATTTTTGGCGCGCAAAGCTGGGGTTGACCTCAGCGAATATCAATCGGCTGGTGCCAAGAAGCGCAGCGCCTACAAAAAGCGGCTGTTGGCAGCCAACGAGCTAGCAGCACGATATTTCCAACAGAGTTTATTGCGTAGCCAGCAGGCGATTGAATACGTTTTTAAGCAGCGAGGATTGTCGCGGCAAACTGTTCAGAATTTTCAGATTGGTTATGCGCCGGATAGCGGTACGGCGTTGCTGGCGGCGCTCGAAAAAAGAGGTTTTACTAAGCGAGAGATCAACGACGCGGGGTTATTAAACCGCTATGGCAAAGATTTGTTTCGTGGTCGAATGATGATTCCGTTGATGGATCAGGGCGGGCAAGTAATTGGCTTTACTGGGCGGATTATTGGCAATGTGCCGAATGCGCCGAAATATCTGAATACGCCGCAGACATTACTATATGATAAGGGTCGTCATATTTTCGCGTTGAGCCAGGCCAAAGAGGCGATCCGCAAAAGTGGCTTCGTAGTGATGGTTGAGGGAAATTTGGATGTAGTTAGCAGCCACCAAGCGGGCGTAGCGCAAACAGTAGCGACTGCTGGCACGTCGATGACCGAGAATCACCTCAAGGCGGTCAAGCGGCTGACTGGCGACGTGCGGCTTTGCTATGACGGCGATCAGGCTGGCGTAGCGGCGACCGAGCGGGCAATTGAGTTGGCCTCGCATGAGGGTGTTGAGCTAACAATTATTTCGTTGCCAGATGGCGCTAAAGATCCAGATGAATTGATCAAATCGAGTGTTCAGGCGTGGCGCGAAGCGGTAACTCGCAACGAGCCGGCTGTCGAATGGGTGTTGCGCCAGCATGCCGGGCGATGCGATTTTGATACAGCGGTTGGCCGGCGAACTTTTACTACGGCAGCGCTGCGAATAGTGCGCGGGCTAGCTGACCCCGTCGAGCGCGAATATTATGTCAAGCGGATAGCAACTATGTCGCATACCAGCGAGGAGGCGATACGCCAAAAATTAGCTGGTGAGCCAGTCAAGAAACGAACTTTTAAACCTGTTGTTGCAAATACATCGATTATTAAGAACGAGCAGGCGGTGCTAGAGG
>CAUTSQ010000003.1:0-37794 GCA_963541395.1 uncultured Candidatus Saccharibacteria bacterium
TTGTCCCAGGCGCGCTGGAGGTTGGTGCGGTGGTCTTGTAGTTGGAGCTGTTCGGGGGTAGCACCGTCTCGGATAGACTTATCAATGACCTGTTCATCGGCGTACTTGCCGCTGTAGAGGTCGTTGTAGAATTGTTGATATTCCGGTGTAATAGTACCCTGGTGAGTTGCTTGGGCGACGATATGCTGTATACGGCGTAGTACCTTTTCAAAGACTGCTTTGATTTGGTCGGTGATACGCGGCTTAGCGAACTTCTCGTTGTTGCGTGCGGCGACGTATTGAATGAAGTCCTCTGCGACGAGCTCTTCAACTTGCGTTTCTGTCATGGAAGGATCTACCCGGTTGTCTGCAGCGTAGCTCATCATGATATCGGTACGCTCTTGGCTTGTCATGAAGTCGTTGAGGGCTTTATGGACCGCTTCGTGGAAATACGTAGCTTCTACGTTGCCTTGATCGCGGGCAATACGGATTTTACTTGGACCGTTCGGGGTATCGATTGTTTCGCCCATTGCCGGTTCGCCGGTACTAGTACGGAGGTTATCGGCAAACTCTACGTTTGGCGCATCCATACCAAAGAGTTGGTTATTTGCGCGCTGTACGGCAAGCATATCGGCGCGAGTTGCAGTACCGGGGGTTGTACCAGCGCGGTATGCGGCTTCAAGGGCAGGAGTCATACGCAGGTCTTGGTTGCCAATGTCCAAGTTAGCCGGCTGGATTGATTGCGCTGCTGGAGCATCTTGAGTAAACTGCGCCTGCTGGTTGTAGACGGGGCTTACGTTATTCTGATAGCCTTGGGTTGTGTTCTGTACGCCGGCTTGGACTGGTTGTGCTTGGGGCTGTTCGACGCCTTGTACGCTTTGTGGAGCAGATTGCGCGGTAGCTTGGTCTTGATTGAGTGTGGCAGGAGTATTCTGCGCGGTACTCGTTGTTAAACCATACTTTGCTGGAATACTACTGTTTAGAGCGGTTTCTACTTTCTCAGCCACGCTTAAGAACTTCGTACGCGGTGTTACGACGCCATTTTCTATGGCCGCGCGCGTCTCATAGCGGTTGCGCGGTTCGATAGATGTTACGTCCGGCAGATCAGGGTCGCGTTCGGTTACGCGCGATTCTACGCGTTCTGGGGCAGTACGTTCGGTAGTATCAAGGTTTGCGCCTGATTGGGCTTGGTTTTGATTAGCTACGGTACTAGCGAGTGTTTGGTCTTGGTTGGTGTTTGGGTTAAAGGCTGGGTTTACATTGCTGCTGTTCCTGTTCTGTGCATGCTGGTTTATCGCGTTTGATACGGCGCTTCTTCCGTGCTGGATACCCTTACCAAAACCATGCATCATACCGCCGCCAAGTGCGCCGAGCGCACCGGCTTCGAGGTAGTTGCCGAAGTTGGTATTGAGCTTGCCATCGTCTGCTAGATCGCCTGCGCCAGCCTGGACAAATTCTTCAAGCCCCTCTTCACCGGCTTTCTTTAAGCCATCTTTTAGCGCGGTTTTTACGGCGTTTTTAGTAGTTTGCTTACCGACTTGCTCAACCGCTTGTTTTGCCCCCTGTTTGCCAAACGACTTCAATAGCGTGCCCGATCCACCGAATGGCAAGCCGGCAACATCTATCACACCATCAGCGAGCGTACCGGTGCGTTGCCAATCATCAAGCTTCTCAATCGTACCGTCGTCCTTAACGTTTTCACCGGTGAGGGCACGGTTAATCTTTAGCGGGGCTTCAACAAGCCCTTGTAGGATACCGCTCGGCAGTTTTGCAGCAAATCGTCCATAGTCTCCGAGGTCATTCCACTGAAAGCCCTCCTCCTTATCACCGCTGTCTATCCACTTGTTATACTCGTCTATCTTGTTGTTAATCGGCTTTGTTACCTCTTTATAGCCCAGTTGGAATTGCTGGCTGAAGTGCGGCGAGTTATCGATAGTCTTCTTCAAATAATCCTGCGATACCTTGTCGCCTTGATTTGCCATGTCGGTGAGCATGAGGGTTTTGTTTGCGCCTGTACCCTTTACATAGTCGTCGACGTTGATTTTCTGGTCGCCGTTATAGAAATCAAATCCTTTGTCTGCGCGCTGAACCTTGCGGTAGCCGATGTTTGCCGGCTGGTTTGGTTGCTGTGTCGGCTGTGTGGTTGGCAATACGCTCTTATTCGTATCAGCAGCATTCATTGATACGTTAGGGGTTTGCAGTTTTGGCGTCTCAGGCTGTTGCTGCGGCTTTGGGACTGCACTCCACGCGCCTGCGCCAGTGTTGGTCGGAGTGGGCGATAGGTTGATTTGCGGGGTTTGGTTTTGTTGGTTAGAGACAGGTGCCGGTTTTTTCTCTTCTTCTTTTTTCTTGCCGAATAGATTGTTGAAGATATTACCAATCCAATCAAACATATCGTCCGCTCCTTTCCTTGTTATCTGGTACTAAACCAATTGTTTCTTACGTTTGTCTTCTTCTTTCATGCGCGCCAAATACTCGCCGCTCGTGTCGGTGTCGTAGCCGGTGCCGTTTGGATCGTCCACGGTGATACCGTTTAAGTCGTTCGCGTAGTTCGTGAGCTTCGGGTCGCTTACTTTCACATCGCGCACGTTCACTGGATTGCGGTAGTTGTCTAATAGGCTTGCCAGGGCGCGGTCTATTGCGTCTTTTTGGGCGATATCGCCAGCCATAGCGCCTTGTACTTGCCGCCAGCCGCCGCCGGCCGTCTGAGCACGTTTACCGAGCAATTCTGCGCGGCTTGAGTGGTATGCCGACTCCTTGCTCTTGATATCGTTGTCTAGGGCAGCTTCCTTATTACGCTTCTGCTCCTGCAGGTCTTGCACGTTGTTGTTGTAGCTTTCCTTAGTCTCATCCTCAGCAGTCTTCAGGTCGCGCATGTTGGTACTGTAGGTGTCGGCTACTTTACCGCGGGATTTGCTTGCGTCTTGAGCTACGGCGTATGGTACAACGTTTGCACTTGCGCTTGAGCGTCCTGCGCCGGCGCGTCCGAGTAGGTTCTGTAAGGCGCGGTATTTATTTGCACTGTTGATATCAATATCTTCGGTGCTATGCTGGAAGTCTCTTGTCGTATCCGAGCGTTTAGTAGCATAGCGGCTTAGGGCGCGCGATTGCTGCTGGTTGAGCCTATCCATACCCTTGTTGTATGCATCGTTAATTTGGTTTTGGGCTGCATTACGGGTTGCACCCAGGTTGTTCAGCGAATTATCGATAGCGCCGATTTGCTGGTCTATCATACCGAGGGTGATATCGCGGTCTCTGTTGGATTGGTAGTTACCTCCTCCGCCGCGATAGACGGTGTCAGTGTTGCCTTGGGGCTGAGTTTGAGATTGATTGTTGTTTTGATTATTA
Organism: uncultured Candidatus Saccharibacteria bacterium; assembly: GCA_963541395.1. Lineage (GTDB taxonomy): Bacteria > Patescibacteriota > Saccharimonadia > Saccharimonadales > Saccharimonadaceae > Saccharimonas. The sequence goes on from CAUTSQ010000003.1 coordinate 3,328, forward strand.
AGATGTTGCGATATCGCCTTGTCATCGTCTGCGCGGATTCTATCTATCTGTTCCTGCTGCTTCCATAGCGGCGTTTGACCTGTAAGTCCAGCAGCAACACTATCAACCCAGTCCTTAAATAAATTTTGGTTTGAGCCGGGACGCACATGATTCCATTCCCATGCCATAATAAAAATCCTCCCTTTGGACTTGTAGAGAGGATGTAGTGAGTGGACTATTCTATTGCTCTATTTGGCAGAAGTGCTGAACTGAGTAATACCCATCGGAAGCTGCATATGTCCCTTGCTTAACATATACACCTGTGAGCAAATATTTTCCGTTTAACATACCGTCATAGTGAGGTTTAGATTCCTTCCACGAATTTACCACCATTCGAGATGTTACCTTCTCGCCAGGGAAGAACTGTATATTTTCTCCGCCATATTTGCAAAGATCGCCCGTCCGCTTGAATACAAGCTCCGTCCCAGGAACTCCCTCTGGGTTATCGTGCTTTAGATAGCTACGTACTGCCATATCCTCCGCCTTTTCCCTAGCGCTTGCTACGAGGCGTTCGTCTACGGCGAGGGGTGATACACCCTTGCTTTGACGCTCCTGGTTCACGAGTTCTAGGATTTCGGTAGCGTCTGGTGGACCTTCGTCGTACTTATCGCGAGTCGTATGTGTGTTGCCAGCATTAGCCTTGGTTGTTCCTGGGTGGGCTTGACTAAACACACCAATCATGGCTGCAAGTACGAGTATGCCAAACCCTAATACGCAGAGTAAGTGACCAGCTGCGCGCAACCGTTTACCAGCTTTTGCAGTGAATATCTCCACGATTGCCGATATACCAGATGCCAAAGCAAATACGAATGCAAAGATGAAATACACGCCTTGCATGTTTGCATCTGGCTCTTTACCCTGGGAATACGCCATTACAGCAGCTGTCGTCGCAGCAAGCATACTGAGGGCGTATAACACGGCGAAGATACTAGACAATCGCTTGCGTAGGAGCTTTCTCAGGAGAGTTGGTGGTTGATCATCTTCGATATCGGCAACCTGAACGTCGTCATTACTGCCTGTCTCCTCGTAAAACGGCTCATAATGCTTCAAGGCTGCCACCGCTTTGATGTACCGAACCATGCACAGTATGCCGACAATGCCTGGCGTAAGCATGACCGAACCTAGTATACCAACAGCTACAGACAGCTTAACCATCTTCTTGCTACCGAGATTACGCACACCAACCGATGGTAGATACACAACCAAGAATAGCAAGAGTGCTATCAATAGTGCACCCACCGTTGTATCAACAGGGTTAGCCCCACTGGATTGTGCCTCACAAACTTTGATTCCGAGAGCAACTAGCCCAAGAATGAACAAGCCCAACCCAAGACGCCCCGCTGCTACCAGCTTGCGCGCTGCATCGCGTTGTTCCTGGTTAGAGTAACGCTCGTCAACTTGCGAATATGTGATTACAGCCATTCCGCCACTCCTCCATGATGCGAACATGTGCCGCGTCCGGTTGAGTATGAACGCCAACCGTCGCGACAAATTGCTCCACCCTGCTCATCTTGCTCGTAGGTGTTTTGCACCTGCGGGAACTGCTGAACAGTTGGCTGCGGAGCGGGATTAGCAGTATAGGTTATTTTCTCCGACACCGGCTCGCGCAGAGTCGTGAACTGAGGGTCGTAGCCTTTCTTGCTTGCGCGGCAAGTCCTCTTTTCGCCATCAACACCTTGCCTCGTAACAGCTTCAGTGTACCCGTATGGAGATTGCTTTGCCTCTTCGTTTTTATAAACGTTACCGTAACCAATTGCTTCGTTAAAACAATCGGTGTATGTCACCGGCTTTAATCCTTCAATGATATTGCCGCCAACGAACCAAGCGCATACTATAGCAAGTATGCCAACTACCACCTTATTTTTCATGCTTATATGCTAGCATAATAGAGGTGATTTGTCAATCAAAAGCACATTCATGATGTATTCGTAGGTTTTACCCCACTCACTACATCCTCTCTACTTGTTAATGATTAGTTTTCGGAGTACTTGCTTCCTCCCGCGTCGGGGCGGGAAATAGTTGCTACGAGCATCAGATAGCCATTGGTTACTACACACTCCCGCGTCGGGGCGGCGAGTAGTGCGCAACTCCCGCGTCGGGGCGGCTGCTCATAGCATAATGCTAATACTAGCGTAGCATGATAGGGCGGGTTTGGCAATGTGCTTGATATGCTTATGCTTGCCATGTTACTATAATTAGTAGTAATATTGTACGCAATAATGCAACCCTTTATATGGGCGGGCATAAATAAACACAATATGAAAAACAAACATTTCGAGCTTTTACAATCTTATTAAAACTCTCATAGACACCTGATTATTCCGACGCCTGTGAGAGTTTTAATAGACGCTAGGAATCTATTAAAACTCTTGAGCTATTGATTAAGCCGCTTTTTTAATCCGGGCGGCTTTTTTCAATACACAAAACGAGAAGTAACGTGCACGTTTTGGGTAAATCTTTTTACCATTTCGGCGAATATACCGACAGATAACGTGCTCTATACACTCGGGATTTGTACATGCTTTCATGCACCCTCCCCTTATTAAATTTTCTTCTCGCCATATGGCATCTTGCAGCCACATGGCTGCATCGGCATTGTAATCATTTTTATTTTTCCAAATTCCTAATGAACTAACCTAGCATTTTCTAGATTTTTGGTAATAAAAAAGTCATATGCCGAGATGGACGGCGTAGGCTACAACGATTGTTGCCTTGATGGCAATAGAACTTTTTGAGATCCACGCCATCCATCTCGATATATGACGAATAGATTGTCAATCGTTGCAGCTTCCTCACGGCGTTCTAAGACCGTTCCAACGATGCGTTCACCCCCTATGAACCCCTCCATATTGGTGAATGGGTTTATTATATCATATATCTTTATAAATAAGCAATATCCCTAGCGTCACATACTGCTTATGCACTCTATATGTAGTGTCATATACAAAAGAAGAGCCGCGCGTTATTGCGCAAGCTCTCCTACAACAAATCATCCGACGTTGTTAACGTGGCAGATTGATATCCTGCGGTCGGTGTCCAGGCTCCTTGTTGTTGCCGTTGTCGCGGAATAAATTTTGCTCGCACTCCGTGTTTGCGTCGTCGATTCGTTTCAAGTCCTCAGCGACATCTTTTTCCACGGTAATGTACACGTCTCTTTTTTCACCCGACTCTTCGTCGATTTCTACGCCGCCGCGATACGCTTTGCCGTTGACGCAGATCGTATGTGCTAGGTGGATTCGTACTGTGTCGTCAGTCGGTTCCGGCGCAGGTGCTTCCGGTACGACGTCCGTATCAATTTCACTGTCTTCAGGTACAGGCGTGCCCTCCGCTACGCTGTCTAGCTTTGCGAGTACCGCTTCATCAATAGTGTCTGGCGATACCAGCGTACCGTCTTTACGGTATTGAACTTGCCCGTTCGCAGCCGTCTTTTTTGTAAATACTGCCATAAGTATCCTTTGCTATTACGTTGATATGGTGGGGCGCAAGGACTTTCCCCGCGCCCCGAGAGCTGGCTAGTAAGCCGAACCGCTCTCGATACGCGCCATCCAGTTGTTGTTCAAGATGCACGCCTTTGCTGCTGCTTTCCAGCCGAGCGTCATGATTTGCTCAAGCGGGTCAGACACGCCGCCAGGACCTTGCTTGTAGGTCTTCAGCTTCTGCAAGTCGGTATTCGCATACGCATCCATGCCAAAGAGAAGGCTCGTATGAATGTCCACTTTCCCTGTGTTCTTCACGGTCGGGATCATGTTGCTGCGGATTACCGTAACGCCCGAGAACCGAGCAATCGTACCGGTGTACAGTTCGTTTGCTTTATCTCTGTTCGCTTGATGGATTGCCGCCTGCTTGAAGTCTTCGTCCTTCATGAGATCCTGCTCAACCATCGGGTCGACAACGAGAACGAAGTTACCGTCGCCGGCTTTCATCTCAATCTCTTTTGTCGACTCTTTCCGCGTTGCGACTTCGGTAAACTCGCGTGCACCCGATTGGCGCAAACGAGCGACCTCAGCGCGTACGTCATCCCATTTCAGGATGTCAGTCTTTGCCAAGCCGTCGCGCGTAGTCTTGTTGTTCGCATAGCGTACTGCCGTACCTTTGCTAACGACATTATAGATTGCGCGGTCTAAGCTACGCGCCGCCTGCGTGCCGAGAATCTGATATTTCTCCTGCATTGAGCGGTGCTTCGGCGTTAAGCCTGCCAAGTCGGTGATGGTGATGTAATCACCGTACTGGTCGATCGTCGCGTTGATGGCCGACGTTGCAAGCTTGCTACCTGCCGGAGCGACACCTTCCGTTAGTGGATCGGTCACAATATCAAGTTCGGCATATTGCGTAAACCGAATACCTTTGCCGTTACCAGCCGGAATGTTTTCTAGGTGACCGAACTGGTTTAACACTGTTTGATATTTGGCGCGTTTGAGCGTCTGCGCCGACATGTATTCCTGAATGTCAGCGGCAAGTTCTGCTGTAGTTGTCTTTACACCCATGGTTTCCTCCTATTGGGATTACAAGCGCCTATACGTCCGTAAGCGGTACATCACCGATACGCGCTTCCAAATCACTCATACGGTCTGCTGAACCGCTTGAGCGGACTGCACTGCCAGCACCGCTGCTATTAGCACGGTTACGCTGTGCGCTTCGCTGTCCGCGCGATCGTTCAGCTTTGATCATCGCTTCGTATTGTGGCGCTTTAGTTTGTAAATATTCGAGTGGTGAGGGCGCTCCCTCGTGTGTGCCTACAATCTGCGGATTACCGTTTGCATCTTCGGCAACGATGGCATAGCGGTGTGCCCATTCTGAGAGTGCCTCTTCGTGGAGAAATTGATTGTAGTGCGGGTCAGACGGGTTAAATAGCGGTATGCTTGATTCAGCCTGCATGACCGATAGCCGAGTCTGTTCGCGCGTTTGCTTTACCTGCATGAGGGCTTGCTCAGCTTGGCGCGCTCGCTCGTTTCGCCGCAATTCCCGTAGCTGGTCGGCTACGGCTGGATCCATGTCTTCAAAGTCTTGCTCGTCAGGCTCGACGTTTATGAATTCATTGATCGCCTGGTTGCTTAATTCCTTAAGCAGTTGAGAGTCGGCTTGTGCTGCCTGCTGCTTCGCGGCAATGCGGCGTTGTGCGAAGTAGTTGTTCCTCTCTGCTTCAGACATGTTGTCAGGATTATCAGACGCGCCTTTCGCGCCATCTTCCGACTCTGTATCTGTCTGCTGTTCCACGGAGTCTGCACTCCGGTCGTCATCATCACGTTGACTCTCTTGGCTATCGTTATCGTTGTCAGAGGTAGTGCCGAGTCCACCATCCGGTTTCGATAAGTCGTAGCTGTCAAGCACATCAACTGATGAGCTGTTGTCTACAGTTGCTTCAGTAGTCTGAGCTGCTGAATCTTCCATAGGACCACTCCTTTCGTTAGTTACTTCACGTTTATACGGGCGGTGCCCGAGGGTCGGAGGAATCCCCGATCGACAATCGACAAGTGGTAGTTGGTAAGATCGATTGCCGGTCGTGGATTCCTACGGCTGCGGGGTTGGTTCTATCGGGACGATATCGTAGTCATCTCCTTTCTTCACAAGCATTTTTCCATTCGGGATTGCCTTTACGTGCCCATGGCGGTTCTGGCAACTCGTGCACACCAGGTCGTTACCGCGCTGTTCCCACTCGTGGTGCTCCGGTGGATCTGGATGTTCCATAGTCAGTTCCTCCGACTGGTTGAGCTTCAGCGCCTCAAACTCTTTATTGTTCGTCATGGGTTACTCGCTTTCTTCGCGCTCTCTAATAGCAGTATTACTTTCCGCAATCGATCTGCTACGATTTCGCTTGCGCGCATTTCTACGGCATAATCTGAGTCGGTCGGGTGGGGGTTACTGCTTCTCAGACGGCTTAGGATTGCGGTATTTGAGTCATTCTTCTTTAGCTCGATCTCCAGGATTTCAATCAGCTTGTCGGCCGCCGGTGCAAGCAGCATGTGTACGTTCTTTATTTCGTCGCGGCGCTCATCCGCTTTGGTCGGTTTTTTCTCCGGCTTCTTCTTTGGCGGGCGGTTCACGCCCAAAAACATCGCTTCGTTACTAGCCATTTGTTGCTCCTATTCGCGCCAAAAACTCTCTAACCGCCTCATCGCTCCATCCACGCGATTTTAGCTCTGCGGCGACCTGTTCATCATCCGAGGGGCTTTCCGTCGATTGTGCGCCATTCTGAGCGGTCATTTCTGTCTTGGCGGCTTCTTGCTGCGTTTTCATTTGCTGCTGCGCAAGTTTTTCCTGCTCCTGCTGTACCTTTACCTGGTCAAGCGCACTCTGTGTCTGCATAGCCTGTAGCTGTTCTTGATTATTGATTGTCTGTTGTTCTTCCTGAGATAGCGGTGTGATGATTTTATCGACATTATCAAGCCCAGATTTCTCAAATAATCCGGATATCAATTCGCCCCAGTGAATCTCTTTGCCGTCCTGGCGCAATTTGTTCTCAATATCAGGGATTGACGCGGCGGCGTTCATCGCCTCAACAATTCGCTGTTTGGTTGCGTCATCATCTTCAAACTTCGACGAGCCCGGGTCGACTTCGAACCGGTATTTCGCTTTCTTCAGTTCTTCAAACTCTGCTAATATCTCTGCCTTACCTTCCGGTACGTCATAGCCAGCAGCACGTAGTTTATCGCCTTGTTCCTCAGTGATATTGATAGCGTCTGAACCGTCGCTGTTCTGTATTGCGATATTGATCATCAATTTCGCAAGCGTCGCCATCATGTCGTCTGCTGCTTGGCGCTGTGCATTATCGCGCGCGCTTCGGCGTTCAGCCTGCTGCCGTATGCTTGCCGGCACTTTCGAATACTGCGTGTTACCGCTATCTGCTGCGGATACTGAACCATCGTTTGTACCGATGAGATTCATAATGTCAGTCTTATACGAGCCGATTAGTGTTGGAAATGCCTGGAGGATTGTCTTATCGGGGGTAAACCAGTCTATTTGGGCGTTACCGGTAAACATAAGGTTGCCCGGGCTAACGACGAGCGAGTCAAGGTCGAGGTTTGGATCGTTTTGCGTATCGCCGGCTACTTGCACTGCCGGGTCGAGCGCCTGCTGAACTCCATACGCGTTTGCGGCTTTCATGAAATCGAGCATGTTCTGCCCGGGACCGATCTTCTCATAGCGGCTTACGCCATATGGATTAACCATGTTGATTTTGCGATACTTGAAAAATATTGGTAAGTCGCCAGCAATATCGGTATTAGTTTGCCAGCGGACAATCTTATCGTTCGAGCTATCCGGATATATCGTGTACCATGGCGCATTGTGTCCGCGTTGAAAGCATGTGTAGAACGTTACCGTTTTGCCCATATCTACTTGAGCTTTTAAGTCGCGCGGCAAATCATCGGTGCGCGCCGAAAATACATCGCTATCCACGATGCCTTGCAATATCTTGAGATTCCAGCCAGCGTGACCTTTCACGCCTTTTACTTGTTCAATAATTCCACGCAGCGCTAGCTTCGTATAGTGGCGTGCCAACCAAATATAACTACAGCTTCTATCGGTAGGCTTTCCTGGTTCAAGCTTCACATCACGGATGTATGGCAATACAAAGTCGGAGCCGGTGTAATCCTCATTGCTGATCGGAAATACAAAGAGCGGTTGCGAGCCGTATAAGCCGGACTTCTCATCGGCAAGCTTTACTTTTTCAAAGAATTTAGCGTCAGTGTTCGCATTCGGGATTATTTTATTTACCCAGTAGGTGTCGACAACCGCCGTCTTCCACTCAGCAAAGTCTGCGCCATCAAGCGGTGATGATACGACGCGTCCGGTCTGCAGTTGACCCCATACGCGCATTACCTCTTCTTCGCCTAAACCGCTTGCAGTACCGTCAGTGACTTTTGGATAGTGCTCAGGGAGTTCGGGGCTTGGCTGGTTGCCATCGAGCCGTTCGTACTCGTCGAATGGTTCAAACCACGTATCAGACCACTTCTTTGAGGCTTCGAGTGAGTCCGATAATTCATCTTCAAGCAAAAACGCCAACACTGGTAGAAATATTCCTTTCGGAACACTCCCACGTCGGGGCGGCGTTCGTATACCGGTAGTATACTACATTCTCATCGCTATAGCAACACTTATGTTTATGCATTCGTGCGCTGTTTCATGATGGTGTACGTGATATGGACACGCTTCACTTCTTTCGTAATGTTATCGATATCATAGTGGACATCAATAGCGTCTTCAGCTACACCTGCTCTGATTAGATCCATCACCTTTTTAACGGCAATTTCCTGCGCATGCAGCGAGTCAAGCGCATCCAGCGATTCAGTCTGTGTCACCTTCACCGACCGTAGCTTATTATCGTAGTACGATTCTGTGATGATTCGCTTACCAAACTCTACTGGCGCTTCTGTACTACTCATGGTTTTTTACCTCCTTGTCATCATGTTTAATCGTTTTTGAGGGCGTCGTGTCGGGGCTCTATTCGTTAGAGCACGGGGGTCTGTCAGGGCTAGGGTAGAGAATGCGTCGGTAGCATGGCTTGACCAATCGTGCACCGGTTCATTCTCGTAGCGCATCATCTTCTCATTCCATGTTTTGTGATACGACTTCAGCGCTTTGATACCTCGGTCGCATTTCGTTTTATCGAAGTAGCAGCGCGGCAGGATTGTGCGGATTGCGCTGATTGCCTCCTCTTTCTTATTTGGCTTCGGCACGGTCTTGAAGTTAATGCCAAGCTTCATCGCTGTTTCCTTTCGGCTCATACCGCTTGATAACTCGCGCACCTCAATATCGTGCGGTGCGTAATGCTCGCCGTATACGTAGCCTCGTTTATCTAGTTCAGCAAAATAGAATGGCAAACCCTCCCCTGAGTTCTCGTAATAATCAATCACTCGTATCTCATTCGCATAGAGCTGGACAAACCATATCGACATACTGTCGTCGATTCCTAAGTCCCAGTATGTGTTAACGCGTAGCAATGGATCATATGGTACGTCGCGTATTCGATTCTCATTCTCAGCACGACGCATACCGCCGCCAAAGTATGCGCCAGATACTGGCGCTTCAAATGAACAGTAGTACTCCTGGTCGACGAAAGCGTTTGCTTCCTCTTCAGATTGACCGCGCGCCAAAAATCGTTCGATTGTTCGTTGGCGGATTTTAACCATCTGCTCAGGCGTGAAGACATTCGTATCGTCTACTGTCAGTATTGAGACATACACGTTAGGGTCGTTTTTCCAGCTCTCAAGCATGTACTTCAACCAGCTATCACCATTCGCTGTACCGTTGACGATAACTATACCGCCATTTGCTTCAACAATCGGCTCGATGATATCAATGATTCGCGGGTCATGCATTTGGATTTCAGACAGTACAAATAGCTTACTGTTACCTCCACGAGCACGTCCGGGCTTAAAAAACGACATCACACGGAGTGATGTGCCGTTTATGAAATTTACTCGCTTCAGACTATCGTTGAGTCCATTGTCACGCCTATGCTTCCGCTCGCGTAAAGCCATCGGTATGAAATCAGTGAATGCTAAGCCATTGTTGGTCACCGATTCCCATAGGTTGTCGCGCGCCATATCGCCAGTTGGAAAACCATATTTAATCGTCTCGACATTCTCTGCGCCATGCTCAATCGCCGCGTTCCAACTCGTTAAGTCCTTGCCGCCGCGGCGATGCCATATTAGTACAAATAGCCAATACTTTTTGCCCTTATGCTTCCCTTCGCCGTGTAATGCATCCCAGAAATCCTTCTGATAGTCGCGCGCACGGTAGATGTGCGGCAGTTTAATTATCGTCATCCGTCTCCTCGTCTGCATGGTGGCGCGTTTCGATAACCAATTTCGACTCGCCGCTATTCTCTTGCTCGACTTTATTTTTCCAGCCAAAATTATTAGACAATGAAAATATCGTGCCAGCAACCGAACCTTTACTCGAATACAGCCGTTCTTCGGCAAACGACTCAATTTTCAGCTTTGCCGCTTTTATAGTGTCAGAAAACTCGTCGCGCTCTTCGTAATCAAGTAGCGTTTGTCTGGTAGTTCCCAAAAAAAGAGCTAGCCCCGTTATCGTGTACGGACGCTGCTCAGACACACGCTTTTTCTTCACAACAATTGGCTCAGTGTCCATGTCTTCAACCATGCGCCCTTTTTCATTCTCAACCAGCGGCTGCTGCAAAACTTTCACTGTCTCAATGTGCGGGTCGCAATACTTAAAATACGCCTTGATCTTGCGTTCAAGCTCTTTAACCGTCGCAAATTTCAGAGGTCGTCCGCCTGCATGTTTTCCATTTTGCTCAGCCAAAAGAAAATACCCCCTAGTATCATTAAAAATACCAGCTGGGGGTGCTGTATTTTTCATAATACACAAAAACGAGCATCCTGTCTATATTTCGGACCGCGTTTTCAAAAATCTGTTAGTTTGGATACTAGCGAGAAAAATAACCACTCTCGGGTGGTTATTTTTACTACCGCTCAACCACCAACTCAATACACCGCTTCTTATGGCACTTCATGCAAGCGGCTACGATGAAATAAGCACGCTCACCTTTATAGCCCATGCTTTGCTTAATTTGTTCAGCGGTTCGCTCCGGCTTAATAGTCTGCTTAAATCTCTGCCAGTCATGCTCACAGGTGTAGTTGTATTTAATGCAACGCTGTTGTTTACGAGCTCTAGCTTCGGCAATTTTATTTTTTGTAGCCTGTCTTATTGCGGAGAGGTTCATTTATAAACTCGTCAATTATCGCTTTAATTCTAGACTGCGTCTTGTCTATTTCATCTGGCACTAAACCAGATAAATCTACGATTAGCGGGAAACCGCATATTCTACCTATTTTTCTAAAACCATCTACCGGCAGTCGCTGCTCCTCGACAAACTCGACAATATGCCGCACCTCAACTTTTTCTCCGGTACTCAACTCGTGTAGCCGCTTATTGAATAATTTCTTTTCCAAAATAAAAAGCCCCCAGATTTCTCTGCGAGCCTACTGCGGCATTACCGCTCGTGGCTATTACATATTCACCATATCACGAGTTTTTCAGATTCTCCAACATTTTTTCTATTTTTTATTCATTTTTATGACTTTCATCTAATTCACCGCGCGATGCAAGGTGAAATAATACTATTATAGGAAGGAAATTGCCAGTTATTCGGACGCTATTTTCTCAAGCGCAGTCCGCGCCTTAAAATACAGCTCATATTTCGCTTCCTCTGGTGCATCGGACAGATCAATCAGCAAATCCATGCCGCACAGTTCGCCAATTTTTGGTGTAGAGTTTTTGCTTTTGGAGTTGCTTAATTTAGCAATCGCAGCGTTATCTAGTTTGTTCGCTAAATCTAAAGTTGCAGTGATTCGGGTAACCTCTTCTGGCGTAGGGAGGTCTGTTACAGTTTTCTTCATTTCAATTTCCTTTCTCAATCGTTTATCGGCTTCTGGATTGTACACTACGCTCGCAGAGTTTAAATCGTCGGCAATATCATGCATTCCAAAAATTTGGGCATCACGATTTTGAAGGGAGTTTACAGAGCGCAGTCTTTTACGTGCAGCTCTATAAATATCTTTCACGCGTCCACTGCAATAGTGACTATAACCATAGTAGCGGTCGTATTTTATACGCTTATGGCACTTGTTGCACTGGATGGATGGTTTTAATTCATTCTTCGCCATTTCTCTTATTCAACTCCTTAGTAATATTGCGAATAAATCGTCCTACATGTATTCTGGCACATGTTTCGGCGTTATTCTTACTCATCTTAGTTTTCTTCCGTAGCACCTTTTGCATATCGAAAAAGATAGGAGCAATAACGTCGGCAAAGTATTGTCCGATAGCTGCTTCTACCGCATGCTGGTCGATTGCCATTTGACAGTAACTCTTATCATCAAAGTTGCTTAGTAATAGGTCTACATATTCGGCAGATTCCATGCTTGAGCGTTTTGCTATCGATATGCCTTCTTCTGATAATTTGGTGACTTTGTCTAGCCATTTTTGGTCTTGGTCGGATATTTTATCACTCATTCTCAACTCCTTTCACAAAAAATAACCACCGCGTCATTCCAGATTTGTCGCCAAAAGCTGGTTTTTGAGGTAATATTTTTAGTAATTCAGTGGTTTTAATGTCGTGCTCGCTCCACTTCATTGCTACAACACAGCCAGGCTTTACGACACGTAGGCATTCGCTCAAGCCTTTACTTAAGGTTTCTTGCCAGGTGTCTTTGTCTAATTTGCCGTACTTTTTAGCGAGCCAGCTGTTCTTGCCGCAGTTTATGAGGTGGGGCGGATCGAAGACGACAAAATTAAAGCACTCATCAGGAAACTTCATGTCGGTAAAGTCTATAACAAAGTCTGGGTTGATTTCCAGCGTCCTAATCTTATCTTTGTCTTTCATCTCGACAGTTTCGCGGCGGCGGTCGATATACAGAATATTTGGGTGGTCTTTGTCAAAGTAAAACATACGGCCGCCGCAACAAGCGTCAAGTATGGATGTTGGGGTAGTTTTCATTTTTCCTCCAAGCGTTCAGGATTTTCGTGAATATTGCCCAGAACATTGTTCAAATCGCGAGACATATCTGCCTCCATATATTTACCGTCTTTATCAACCATTAAATAACAAGAACTCTTAACCACTCCAACACCTAAATCCTCACAAAATTGGTTATCATACAGGGTTACAATGTCGCCATCATAAACAGATATGCAAGCCTCTGCCTTGTGGCCCGCATACTGTTCAATCACCAGCCGTCCCTCAATTGGAATCGGCTCATTATCACCCTCAAGCTTCGCTGATACAAGCTTGTCGCCCTGCCAATGTAAGGACACTACTTTGCGCATTCTTTTTTCTAGGTTATCCCAGGCTCTAAATTTTAATTCTCGCATATGTCAACTCCCAACTCTGCTATGCCAATTCGCTCTAATGCCATCTCGCTTGCCATGACGAAAATATAGGCAGTGCTAACACTAGCTGCTTCTGGAATCGGCACGCCAATCAGATACTTTGTGTCATTCTCGAGTTCTTTGAGCTCATTTACAATTCCCAAAGCACCACACCATTTGTGGTTTTCATTGAACTGCACAACGTCATTGAGTTTTAGTTTTGTCATAGCACGTCCTCCGCCTTGATAATTTCAATCTCTGATTTATCAACGGTGCACTCACCGTTATAGATTTCATCAGCATAATACTCAATAACATCTGGAAAATCAGCCTTTGAGACAACGCTATCACTCGTGGCAGCCTTTTCGGCTTCAGCTTGAGTTTTAGCTTCAACAAAGACAGTGCCCTCCTGCACTACTCGAACTTTGACTTCGTAAATCATTGACGTCTCCTTTCTCTACGTCCACAAAATTAGGGGTTTAGTTGACATTTGCCGTTTCCTTAATGGCTCTAAAAATCTCCATCGCCACCTGTGGCACTATGGCGTTACCATAGGCTTTGATTGATTCGTTCCGCCATTTGGCGAAGCTATAGGAAATTCCGTCCACCTCTCGGGGAAGCCCATCATCCATTCGGGCATCGCAGGTTGTAATCGCAACTTCTCGCCAGTCTTTATTCCAATTTGGGTAGCAAGATTCGGGATTGTCGTTCCGTTCGAATGTTTTGACATTCTCGCTTTGAATTTTTTCAAATCTTCTACGGTCTCTCTTGTTCTTGGTGTGAGCAATAATCCAGACCCTGTCTCGCCGGTGCGGGGCATTGACGGCGCAAGCTGGAATAATAAACGGTTGGACTTCGTAGTTTTGGTCTTCCAGGTCAGTGCACACTTGCTCGAGTACCATGCCATCGTTCCAAGTAGCGAGGCCGCGCACGTTTTCAGCGATGACCCAGTCTGGCTTGACGTTTTGTATGACTCGAAACATGTTTGGCCACTGGTAGCGGTCATCTGCCGTGCCTTTTCTTCGCCCTGCGTGACTGAATGGCTGACAGGGGAATCCGCCAGTGAGAATAGTGAGTGCTTGGTTTTTGTCGCCCCCAGTTCCACTGCACAGGTCAGGTCGTCTCGCGGTTTCTGTTTTGGCGACACCATCCTGGTATCTCTGGCTGTTGGTGTCGGCAATAAGGTCGGCGATGTCGCCATAGAATGTTCCGTCTGGCCAGTGCTTTTTGAGAACTGCGGTTGGGAACTCTGCCCATTCGCAGAAGATATGGTTGATTTTTGCTTCATTAAATAACTCCTCCAGCGCTAACGAAAAACCGCCGATGCCTGCAAACAAATCGTAATGTATTATGTTCATATTTTCCTTATTTACATGATTTCGTGTAGTTTAGTCGTGTTCTTATGTTAAATATATGTAAAGTACATGTATGCTGTTTACATATCCTATTAGCGTTTATTTGCTAAATAGCGCAAGAATACTTTTGTAATATTACGTGTAATTCTGTCTAACTTCTTATGAGATACGTCGTAAAATGCACCAAACAAAATACTATACACACTATCGTAAATCTTCTCTTCTTCAGCAAAGTTCTTGTTTTTATCCATTTCTTATTCTCGCTTATTTATAGTTAACATATTCAACCGCATAACTGGTTGGCTATATAAGGGGCTGAGTAAAACTCACACGGGACTTAGCTAACATCTGCCCGTTACCAGCTAATACCTTAAGAGCACTTACTGCGATGAGCGGCCGGTAATTACCAGCTCACCACTTATATAGCCAGTTGACAACACCAAGGCTATCGACACCTATCGTAGTTACTTCTACGACACCAGTATTTGATGTTGTCAGTTGATAGCACCAAAATATAGTTATTTTTAGGTTTTTCGAGTACATAGACAAACCCTTTAAGGTGCGTTGGTGCTATCAGTTGAATAGACAATCGAGTGGATTTGAACCACCGTTGCGTACGTACACGTGCTGCAGCGCGGCTTTACCATCTAAGCTACGATTATCTATCCAGTTATACGGTTGAAATGTTAATGTTTTACTGGGTACAATTTGTACCCGGTTGAGCAGTTTACTGACTTGCTCAGGTCGCAGTTTTAATTTTCTTTAGTAGTTGGCTCACCAAACTTTTCGATAAATAACTCTAACGCTTTAACTGGCGTATCACCAAACGCAACCCTGTCGCTCTCTGCCACATTCGTGAAGTTACTGTCGTGGCAAAACCATGAATTGCCGTCTGATTCTATGATTAGTGATGGTGCTTTAGATGGTTTATATTCTTGCATTTCTACTCTCCTTTGGTTAGTTTAACTTTGCCCAGTTTTTTGACGTATGGTAGGTCATTAGTTAATAGCTTTTACCTATTCGATTGTCTCTAGGTCTTTGATTGCCTCTTCGACCTCAGCTTTATCGTACTTTTTACCGTTTATTTCGATGGTGGCTTTTGGGCTATTTGGGTCAAATACCTGGTAGTCTAGTTTTTTCAATTCAGCCACTGTGTACCAGTCACCAGTTGCATCTTCACTCCCTCCGTAGTTTAGTAGATAACAGCCGTCCAATGCTGCTAAAATCTTTCTGGTGTCATCATGACTATCGCGAATCATGTCGCCACTGCGGAGGTTATCCAGTGTCCTTTCTACTGGCTCAAGCATTTCGTCTGCCCAGGCTATGTCGTAGTGGTTTAACAGATAAGCATTGCCATCACCACATATACCTGTTACAACGTCGATTTCGTCAACTAAGGTCTCCATAAAGCTTGTAAATAAATAGCCGCCGTACCAGTGATTGACCTTGAGTCCTTTGTGCGCCCTCACCTTATCTCCAACCTTAAATCTTGTTGCTGACATTATTCTTCCTCCTTTATTCCAAAGTAGATTAGCCAGTCTGATTTGTTTTCTTTGATAGATTTTTCAGCCTCTTTCTTGGTTTGGTAGCGTACAATTTCTCCATATTCAAGGCGATAGACCTCCTGTACCTCGAGCTTCTTCTCTCTAGGGTCATAATAAACAACCCAGCCGCCGTTATCATTTTTGAAGTCAGGCTTAAATGTTGAAGTTCGGCGTAGCCTGACTTCGGCTATTTTACGCTCACGAACGCATATAGCCTCTGCTTTAGTTAGGTATACATTACCAATCGCCAAGCGATTGACATCGTCTCCGTCATACGAGCTAAAGCGTATAGACCTGATAGAGCTATCGTCGCCAATATACCAATATTCCTCGCCGTCTTTAGGAATCCAATGAATACTGTCTATCGGTTCTTCTTGGATTTCCTCAAACCACTCATTAAAATTATCAATATCCTGAATCGTCCATTGTGGATTAGTTTTGGCTCTGATTGGTGTAATTCGCACTAACTCTTTTGCTCCATCAAAATCACTAACTACCTCTTCAAAGATCGTGCCGACTTTGATGGTCGGCGTGTCTTTAAGTAGTTTGTAGCGTTTCATGGTCTGCTTCCTCATTTTTAGGTTTTCTAAAATAGCAACAAAAGCCATCTGAAAATGCTATCGTGTACTGTATAAACTCTCGCCTATCTACATCTCGATAACCACAATGGTAAACATCTACAACATGCGGACATTCGGCTTTCTCTGCTGGTACTTCTACGGTGCCAGCATAGAGAAGACAGTCGCGCATTCCTTTTACTTTACCTTCTAGTTCAGCGACTTTTATATTAAGATCTGTTATGGTTTGCAATAGTTCTGGCGTTCTAGCTCCCTCAAGTATTTTTTGTACAGTTTCGTTTAGCTCCTTTGCTATTTTCATAGAACCTAGTCTTTCTTAAGAAACTCATCCAGCTCTTTAGCCAAGATTTCTAGATTCTTTTTAAGCTCTCTATCGGTGATTTTCCTTTGAGTGTCCTCAAGAGCCTCTATTGTAGCGAAAACAACGCTTGGTTTGCCAGAATGTAATTTGACGGTAGTATCAGCTTCGTAACGACCGTTGTTTTTACTAAATATTTTAATGTTTACTTCAGCCACTGGTTTTTTCATAACTTACTTCTCCTTATATTCCTCTACAGAAAGAGTGATTATCTTATAACCCTTTTCTTCTAATTGTTTTTGGATACCTTTCCAGACTTCTGTCATCATATTCTCTTTTACGGTGTCTGAATCAATATACCGTGATATTTCTCTATCCTTACAATCAACCGTCACGATTAGCTTCATTCTACCTCCTAGGGTGGACTCTGGCTGCTGCTAGATTTTAGTTTAGAGAATGGAACTAGCCATTTAACCCATCTGCGCTGTTAAACAGGAAAACCAGCGTAAAATCGGGCACCAGATTATTAGTTGTTATTGTCGCGAAGTCTTAAAACTTCGTTTGTTGCGTTTTTGGAATACTACCTCGTACGTATAATCGGGATGAGCAGGTAACCAAACATTCTCTAGTATCTTCCGCCGCCACTTGTAGTCGTCTGTCTCCACACCCTTAGCTTCCCGTAGAGTAAATGAGCCATCTAAGTTGTGGATCCTGAAGTCTACTTTATGTCGGTAGGGGAATGCTTTATTACCGTTTTCATCGTATACCCAACCTTCAATTCGATATTGCGTGTCGTAGTCTTTTATCTGGCCAAGTTTTTTCTCAACCTCTAGGTCTGCGGCCACTTGCGCTTCAAACTTTGAATCGTATATCTTACCGTTCATTTCAGTACGCTTAGCGCCGTACTTGTTGGTTTTTCCGATTCTGCCAATCTCTACGCCGCAATTACGACAGGATAGTCTTCCGCGGGAAAGCATAAGGTGTTTTGACTGGCATTCAGGACAAGACGCGGTAGATCGTATGTCGTTTATGTCAAACTTCTTATGCGTTGCTTTTATGTACACGCACCCTCTCCTTTCTTTGCTTGCGCCGCTTCATACGAGCGCGCCAGTTGCTAACCCGCCTTGCTAGATAATCCTCGCTTTTTAGCCGTTCATATTTCAGCTCAAAATTATCTAACAGGCTTGTTGTTTTACTATTCATCGTAAAAACTCCTTATACGCACCGTTTCGGTAGTTAGTCCAAGCTGTATATCCTTGACTTTGCCAAACTCGATATGCAACTTTTACAATAGTCGCTGTATCGTTTCTGTTTTCGTCAGGACGAAAATGTACGCAGCCAACCTGCAGAACACCGTAACTGCCGATACACACTCTGTGATTTTCGGTATTGGTTAGGTTGTGATTCAGTGGGTTGCAGCCTCTATTTTCAGCTCTGGCGATAGCCATCATTAGCCGGACACTCCAGTTTGGATATTTAACCAGCTCTTGTCGAACCAATTCGCAGCGCGCTGGTACAGCTGGTTTTGGCGGCGTAGATGGTATTACCACCATCTTTGTCGCTGGAATTGGCGTATTTTGCGGTTTCTGCGGTGGTTGTGGTGGCGGGTCAGCCTTCGGCTTTACAGTAGGTGCGGCTGGTTTACCTACTGGTTTGATTTTGACAACTGCTTCGCGAGGCTTATTACTTCAGCGTTACGCTGGACAGTATGCTGTTTACCGTAATGATAGCCGATGCCGGTGCAGACAGCTGCGAATGTTACGATTGATACGATGATGAGCGTTATCTTCATCGCTTCGTATTTGATTTTGTTGATGGTTACTGTTTTAGGTGCTTTCATTGTTTTCTCCTTTTGGTTTTAGATGTTTTGTTGAATAGTTTCATAATCGTCTCCTTGATTCGGACGAGCTGCTGAGTATAACGAGTAATCATTGAGCATTAGAAGTTACGATGTTGCAGTTCGTCCGAGAGGTTAGGGTTACCGTTCAATAACCCTCGCAGCGGCTATTGAACGGTAGGCTATCGTTACGCGAACAGTGAAGACTAATATCTCCTCTCACACCCCCAACGACTGATGTCTGCTCGAAAGAAATCTTAGCCTCCACGACTCGCGCAGCGATAACTGTGATACACCAAGCCTCGTATGGGGGTTGGAGAAAGTGGGACATATAAAGTTTTTACTGCTAGCAACCCCCATATGAAGCTTGATGCTGATTGATATGAATCCTGATTGTTAAGGTGATCGCCCTGTAGATTACTGCCGCGCCCTCATGTATATTTGCGCCGTACTTTCTGTAACGATAGCTTTTTCGCTTTCGGAGACCGACAATTCACTGATTGGCGACCTCAGTTAAACGAAAAAGTGAGGAGCCCACATCGATTGCTCCTCACTTTTTCGTACAAATAAAAAACCGATGTGGGTAATCACATCGGTATGTCGGTATAAATTTTAGTTTACAAAACAGCTGCTCTAGCCAGCTGAGCTAAGTCGGCATAAATTGAAAGGTACGACCCGAAAGCACACCTAACAGTGTAGCGTATTTGCATAACCTTGGCAAGTGTTTTATTGCGGAGAGATGGCGCCAGCTGGCTGTTTGACGCGGCGGTCGACATGCTGTCCGCGCGACATGGCGCGATTGATTTTGTCGCGAATAGCAGCGGCCTTCTCTTTCTGGCCGTTGCGGTCATATGAATCGGCTAAGATGTTAATGCTTTGGATGCTTGGCTCTAGAGTGACGGCACGTTCAAGGTGCTGCAAGACAAGCTTGGCATTGCCGAGTTTTTCTTGTATTTTGGCGTAGGCGATGTGGCGCGAAGCAACTTCCTCTTCCATCTCTAGGGCCTGCTCGAATGCCAGAGCGGCCTTTTCGTAGCTTTCGGTTTCGTAGTAAATCAAGCCGACATTATGCAGACTAGAGGCGCTTGGCTCGAGGCTCTGGGCGATTTCGAAACATTCAATGGCGTCATCGTAGGCATGTTGCTTTGCATACAAAATACCTAGACGGTTGTAGGCGTTGGCGTTTTTGGCGTCGATGCGCAGAATAGTCAGCAAGGCTTTTTCGGCGCGCAGATATTTTTGCGCTTTGAGCGATTCTTGGGCGATTTCCCAGAGCTTATCAAGCTTTGACGATAATTTCGCTGGTAAGTCGCTCGCGATGTCTTCGGGCGACTGGCGGTACGCGACTGCTGCGGCGCCTAGTCCCAGAACCAGTAAAAATCCAAACATACTATGCATTATTATAGCACATAATCACGCAATCAAAGCGGCAAGCTGAAGCTTGATGTTGCCGTTGGCGGCGATGCGCTCGTAGGTTTCACTGAGGCGAGCTAGCTTATCAATGATAGCTGGCGTGCTGTTTTTGGCAGCGGCATTTTGAACGAGTAGAATGCTATAGCGTAGTAACTCTAAGGTGTCTTTGCGGTCGGTGTATCGAGCAGCAACAGTTAGTTTATCATTTATCGGACCAGCAATTAATGCCTGCGAGTCTTTGATGACGGCGCCGATATCGGCGAGCTCGCTGGGTTTGCCAGCCAAGCGCGAGATTAATGCTGGCCGGCCGCTTGCTAGAAACATAATCTGAGCAATCGCTGTAGTGTCAAGCTGCCGATATTTAGCGAGGAGCAGCCGGCTAGCTTCCTCAGAAATCGGACGGATAGTAAGCCGCTCGACGCGCGACATGATAGTCGGCAGCAGTAAATTCGGCTGGTGCGATGTTAATATAAAATGGATATTGCGGGCTGGTTCCTCTAATAATTTCAAGAAAGCATTTTGCGCCTGATGATTCATGGCGCTAGCATCGTCGATAACATAAACTGCCTTACTATTAGCAACACCGCGGGTGTATTGGCGCAGATCGCGGATTTGGTTGATACGAATGACGCCGCTTGTATCGGCTTGTCCGTCTTTGTTGGTGGGCTGAATAATTCCAGCGAGTGCTGGGCCGGCTAAGTATTTGGCTGTAGTTAGCAAACCGGCGCCATCAGCGCCTGTCAAAAGTAAAGCTTGCGGTAGACTGCGGGCTAGCGTTTGAATTTGTCGCTCGGTTGACGGCTCAAAGATTAGGCTCATCATCCAGCTCCGGGAAAAGTTTGGTAAATTCGCCAGGCAGCGGCGCGATGAATGTCTGGCGCTTACCAGGCTGTGTAGTAATTTCTAATTTGTAAGCATGCAGATAGAGGCGATCGGCAGATTTGCCGTAGACGCGGTCGCCGTGAATCGGCGTGTGTAAATGACGTAGATGAACGCGCAGCTGATGGGTACGCCCAGTTTGCGGGCAGAGTTTAATAGCGCTGATATTATGGTGCGCGGCGAGCGTTTGGTAGATGGTTTGCGCTGGCTTACCGTTTGGGTCGGGGCGAAAGGTGCTGGGCGCCGACGGGTTGCGGCCGATCGGGATATCAATTCTGGCGGTTGGCGGCTGCGGTATACCGTCGACGATGGCTAGATATGTTTTCTTGGCGAGATGCTGCGAGAATTGTTTTTTGAGCAATTCAAAAGCTTCGGAAGTACGCGCCCCGATGATAACGCCGCTGGTGTCGCGGTCTAGCCGATGGACGATGCCTGGGCGATTAGTCTCCAGTCCGACGGTGGTATAGCGGCGGAAAAAGTCGGCGACCGTAAATTCGTCATTCAGCGCCCCTTTGCTGTGAGTCAGAACGCCAGCTGGTTTGTTGACAACGATGACGTTATCGTCTAGATAAAGTATCGGTAGCTCCTTGTCGCTGTAATCGGTAGCTTCGGGCAGATTGACGGCGATTTCGTCGGCTTCGGTGACTAGCTGGCTGGCGCTTTTGGCTGGCGTGCCGTTGACAGATATATTGCCAGATTTGATATATTTTTGCCAGGTTGATCGGCTGGTCTCTGGATAGCGTTTGGCTAGCAAACTATCCAGCCGCTGGTTGTCGCTCACCTGTTGAAACAGATAGATATCTTTACCTTTGAATGGTAAACCGTAGGTAGTTAGCTCGCTGGTTGGGTTTTCGAAAATCACGCCGAGAGCGTCGCTTTTGGCGGTAAATATTTGCTCCATGATATAATTTTCGCGGTCTTCGGCAGTATCGTCAATCAGTACGAAATAATGCTGGCGATTAAAGCGAAAGCGTACCAGCTGGTTGATTGGGCTAGGATTGCTACTTTTGATCTGGTCGATATGGCGCGGCAGGTTGTCTGCGTTTGCCACGTTGAAGCGGCGTAAAATCGCTAGCAAATCATTGGCGGTGATTTTCATATGATTACGCTGCTTCCCTGTTCAGACGGTTGGTTGCTCGAGGATTGGTGCATGTTGGCGCTATCTCCTGAGCCCCACGGCTTTTTGGACGCGGAGCAAGGTTTCGTTGGCGACGATGGTCATGGCGCGCTCGGACCGCTCGAGGACTTTCAATAAATCATCGTCGGTGATGGCGTTGAGGCGCGCTTGGAAGTTGCTCAAAAAGCTGGCTACTGCTTCGGCTACGGCTTTTTTCAGCGGCCCGTATTGTGTTTGTCCAATCCACTCGGCATTGACTTCTTCTTGCGACCGATCAGTTAAAATCGCCAAAAGCTGCAATAAGTTGGTGATACCCGGCTGATTTTCCCAGTCAAAATTAATAGCGCCAAGTGAATCGGTTGTTGCCGACATGATTTTCTTGCGAGCTTGTTCTGGCGTATCGTTCAGATTAATTTTTGATTTTTGATCGTCCGAGCTCTTGCTCATTTTCTTGTGCGGATTGGTTAAGCTGCGAATACGTAAACCTTTGTCGCGCTTGATAAACTCAGTTTGCTTGGCTGTAGAGTCAGGCACAGTGAACAATTCGCCGAACTTATTATTCATGCGAATGGCGATGTCGCGGGTGATTTCTAGATGCTGGAATTGGTCCTCGCCAACGGGCACATAGCGGGCGTTGTAAAGCAAGATATCGGCAGCCATCAACACCGGATAATTAAACAATCCGACACTGACGTTGCTGCTGTGTTCGGCGGACTTTTCTTTGAACTGCGTCATGCGGCTCATCTCGCCGAAACTAGTAAAGCAGTCTAAGATCCAAGTTAATTCGCTGTGCGCCGGGATAAAACTCTGGCGGTAAATAAAAGTATTTTCGTCTCTAGCGTCGAGCCCAGCAGCGATGAAATACTTAAGGTTTTTGAGGGTGTTGGCATACAACGCAGAATGGTCGATTGGCGTCGTAAAACTGTGCAAATCTGGCACAAACATGTTGATTTGGTACTCTCCTGCGTACTTTTTCTGCATTTGCACCATTGGCACGAACGCACCGAGATAATTACCGAGCGTTGGCTCTTCGTTGGCGCGCACGCCAGTGAGAATTGTTTCTTTAGACATAGTATAATTATAACAGAGTACGCTTGTGCTGTCATATTGAGCGCGACGATTGAGACAATTGCTGTTTGACGCTGGTGGTGGCTGTGTATACAATAGCGTTATGAATAAAACTCAGTGTCGGATTGCATATTACGTTTTCTTGTTTGCGTCGGCGCTAGTTTCGTATATCTCAATTGAGACATCTATGGATACGATGAGCGCTAAGCAGCCGCCAAATGTGCCGCTTCATCTGTTTGAATTCGCGCTGGCTATCGCGCTGGTGTGTGCGGCGTTGTATTTTCGGTATAAGGCTTATCGTGATGATGCTAAGAAATAGCTTTTAATCGCGTATATCCTGGACTGGATTGCGGCGTACGTTGCGTAGCAGCGGTTGAATGCTGGCAATTAGGCTGACTATGAATATCGAGCCAATAACAATTATAAGCATAGGCGATTCTAGGCTAAAAATGCTAAATTGCGGCGCGCTGCCAATCACCCCGAAAGCTGTTGCGGCAGTGCCGGTTAGATTTTTGCCGTAGGTATTTGCTATGGCGAATGCGGCTGCAATTCCTAAAATTAGCGAGACAATGGCGATTCTTAACGCTACGATTGCAACATATATGATATAAATGCAAGCGATATCGCGCCGTTTCGCGCCCATCGCGCGGTAAATAGCGGTTTCTTTGCGGTTCTCTGCGATGATACGCGAAATAGTGAACCAAATTATAATTATCGCTAATCCTAGTACCGTAGGCAGCGCGATGCTAGCGATTTGATTAAATAATTTTCCTATTTCGTCTAGGATCAGGTAATTTGATCCGTACGGGTTGGCGATAAACTGCTTAGCGCATTTATCATTAAACTCTAGGCAAGCCTCGTTGTCGAGAAACGCTCGCGCTTTTGCAACGCTAGAAAATTCTAAAACGCGGGGAGTGAATTCATCTCTCATTAGCCGTACAGCCGTAGAGCTTGCTTCTTGTTGCTGGACGTCGCTGAACTTTAGTTTTTCTGGCAGAGAATCGTATAGTTGGATAGGAATGTCTAGCGCCGATGAAGAATCTTGCGAAGCTAACAAATTCTTGATATATTCGCTAGCGTTTTTCTTGTAATCGGTTTGCGGTTGCGCGTATTTAATGCCGACAATTTGAAAAGTGAGCAATTTGTGCTTGGGTACTATATATGTCCCAAGTTTTTTCTGGTTGGCTTCGTTAGAATCGTCACTATTCTTTTCGGCGGCGGTCCGCGTGTCGGACTTGACTGCGATATCGCCGCAAGCTTGCTTCGGGTAATCATAAATCAAGCTGGGCTTTTGGTAATCTTTGTTGGCTTCGTTGGTTTTTGCTTCGATGTAGTCTTGCTGTATTTTCTTGAGCAGCGTTTGTTCGGCTGAATTACGGTAGCAAACTTGATAAGTATAGCCGTTTAATTTTTCTTGGATGTTTTTAAGCCATTTAGATTTTTGGTTAGCGTCGGCTGGCTCGGCTTCAAGATTAAGCTTCTTGCCAAATAATGAGACGGCTTCTTGAGCGGAGACTATTACGGGGATGCCATTTAGGCGCGACGCATCAGTTGTTAGTATATAACGGCGTAGAAGCTGCTGGTCGGTGAAAGTATAGTTGCTATTATATATAGCGTTAGTGTAATAGCCGTAAGTTGTCATATCGTCTGCTTTAGGGTTAGAGTTGCCGAAGTCTTCTTTGTCATTTTGGATTAGGCGTAGCGCGGGGATTTGGGGTAAACCGCTTATTTTGTCAACGATATAATAGCCAGCGGCGTCGTATTTGCTGCCGATTTCTTTGAGATTGGTTAGCTTGTTGTTGGCAGTTTTAGCGTATCTTTCAAATTGCTGGTCATTGAAATCACTTATGACTGGCGAAGAAAAATTAACAGTCACTCGTTGTTCTTCTGGAAGTGAGTCGGGCATCCAAGAAGCTGGTAGCAGGGCTGGAGCTTCGGTGCTCTTGTCGTAAGCTAATCCCAGCGATTTATATTTGTCTTGCAAATTCTGATAGTATTTTTTCTCGAACGCTTTGAGTTCTCTAATCTCTTCTAAGGATAGGTTGTTGGTGATTCCTAAAGCTTTGTTTGGTATATTTGGTGATGCTTTGACAAGGTAGCGGTCGTTGCCAACTTTCTTTATAAACATTTCTGCGCTCTTTTCGGCGCCAGTAAAGACAATAATTATGGCGATTAACGCCGCGAATAACAAGCTTGCCACGATAGTGGAAGCGAAAAGCATGCCGCATTTTGAATGAAGCTTGGTGCGGGCTAGTTTTACAGCATACGATGGGCGAATCATGTGATAGCTCCGTCTTTTAATTCTATGACGCGGTCGGCTTGGCGGGCAATGCTCGCATCGTGAGTAACTATAACAATTGTCGAACCGAGAGTTGAGCGGATCTCGCGGAACAGATCGATAATTGATTGACTGTTGGTCGAATCCAAGTTGCCAGTTGGCTCGTCGGCCAGAATGATACGCGGATTGTTTATTAGCGCTCGAGCAATTGCGGCACGTTGAATTTGTCCGCCTGAAAGTTCTTTGGGTAGGCGGTTTGCGTACTCTTCTAGACCGACTTTTTGGAGTAGCCAAGTTACTTTGGCGTCGATAAGATTTTTCTTTTTAGCGGTAAACATGGCTGGTACAGCAATATTGTCGCTAAGCTGCAAAAAAGGCTGTAGATAAAACGATTGAAAAACAAAGCCGATAGTATTTTGACGAAGCTGGCTGAGCTGGCTGTCGCGCAAGTTAGTCGTCTCCTTGGACTCGATGACAACAGATCCTGAGGTTGGCTGATCAAGGCAGCCGATAATTTGCAGTAGCGTACTTTTGCCGCTACCGCTAGCGCCAGTAATGGCGACCAGTTCGCCTCGCTCGATCGCTAGGTTTATTCCACGAAGCGCCTTAACGGTTTGTTTGCCGAGTTTGTAATCTTTCGAGACGTTGTCGAGGAGAATAGCTGTTTGGTTGGAATTGGTTGCGATTGCGCTTTCTGATATTTTGACCCCTGTTAAAGTTGTTTCCATACTATAATCCTTATGTATAAGTATAGCACGGATCGGCTAGCGTTATTATGCTGAGTGCTTTGTTATACAGAGGCGGAAGCTTTAATCGTAGGTGGCTATTTGCTAGTGGGCGATGTGCCTGTAGGCGAGGCCGGCGCTGCTGGCGGCAGTGGATCAATGTTGCTCGGCGGCGCTCCTTCTTCCCAACAATCCTCTGTGCGGAGGCTATATCGCTGGGGATCTCTCTGTGTCTCTTCAGGACCCACTACTCTGATAAGTCCTTTATTTCGGTCGCAGACTACGACAAGCCGGGACGTGTCATGACTTGGATGCTCAGGCGGCATCGGTTTTTGTTGCTGTTCGTGTGGTAGCTCTGGCTTGCTGGTGCTGCAGGCCGCGGTTACCGCCGCTAAGCCGGTGAGTCCTAATGTTAATAGTGCTTCGCGGCGGCTAAGAACATTTACTTCTCCTGCTCCTGTTGGGCTTTCTGGACGCTTTGGAACTATTGCCATGATACTTCAATCCCCTCCTTCGGGATTAGCGGCTTGTAGCCTATATGCAGCCCACCTATTATTTATAATAAGTATTACTATATACTTTTATAGCGAAATAATCAAGCTACTCAGGCAAAACAAATACCCCGCCCTAACAAACGGAGTATTTGAGCCTGCTCTAAACGGCGAAGAGCTAGCGCTTTGAGTATTGCTCGCGTTTGCGGGCGCTGCGCAGGCCGTATTTCTTGCGCTCTTTCTCGCGCGGGTCGCGCTTCATGAAGCCGGCCTTCTTGAGTGGAGCACGCAAGTCGGCGGCACCAGCAGTAATCGCTTTGGCAATCGCTTGCTTGATAGCGTCAACTTGGCCGCTAAGCCCGCCGCCGCGCACTAGTACGCTGACGTCAAACTCTTTTTGCTTGTTGACGGTTGCTAACGGATCAGTAATCTCGGCTAGCAAAGTCTTGTTGCCCGATAGGTACTCATCAGCAGTCTTGCCGTTGATGGTGATCGCGCCTTTGCCGGCGGTCAGGCGAGCGCGGGCAGTAGCGCTTTTGCGCCGGCCCAAGCCGTAATCGTATTTGTCGGTAGCCATTTACTTAACCTCTACTTTCTCTGGTTTCTGAGCTGCATGGTCGTGCTCGGCGCCCGGGAAGACACGCAGGCGAGCCATACGGTCGGCTGCGAGTTTATTCTTGGGCAGCATACCTTTGACGGCGTGCTCAATGATACTTGCCGGGCTTTTGGCGCGGAGATCTTTGAGCTGAGCTTCTTTCAAACCGCCTGGGAAACCGCTGTAGCTGTAGTATATTTTGTCAGTTTCTTTATCACCAGTCACGACAAGTTCGCTAGCGTTAACGACGACAACGTAATCGCCGTTGTCAACGTGCGGCGTGTAAGTTGGCTTGTATTTACCAGTGAGGTAGCTAGCGATCGCGGTCGATAATCGGCCCAGGCTAGCGTCGCGGGCGTCAATCAGTATCCAGCGGTGAGCAATGTCGGCAGGCTTCTGTGAAAAGGTTTTTCCAGCCATTACTTAGCCTCCTTTGCTGCTTTTGGCATTGGTTTGAGTTCGTCGACGAATTCAACGATTGCCATTTGAGCGCCATCGCCAACGCGCAGTCGAGTGCGCTCGACGCGAACGTGCCCGCTAGTGCGGCCAGTTAGCTGCGGCGCGATTTGGTCGACGAGCTTGACGGCGGCAACTTGCGTACTGAGTCCAGCGATGACCGCTCGGCGGTTGGCCAGATTGCCTTTTTTGGCTTTGGTGATTAGTTTTTCGATATAACGTACGAGCTCTTTGGCTTTGGGCAAAGTCGTCTCAATGCTTTCTTCCATCACCAAGCTCGTCGCTAGACCTTTCAGGAGCGCTCGTCGTTGGTCGCGTTGGCGGCCGAGCTTGCGTCCTCTGTATCCATGTCGATGCATTTAGAGCTCCAATTCTGCTAGTTTATCTTTTACTTCGTCGAGTGCCTTGCTGCCGAAACCTTTAAGTTCGCGCAAGTCTTGCTCGTTGAGTGTGACTAAATCGTGAACGGTACGAATTTCGTTATTGACTAAGGCATTGGCGGTGCGAGCACTCAGGCCTAAGTCTTCGATTGAGGCGTTTAAGCCGTCATTATCGTCCTCGACCTCTGTACCAAGTGCTGGTGCAGATTCGACAGTAGTGCTGCCAGCCAGAGCTGTGTACTGATTGACGAGGATAGCGGCAGCTTCTTCGAAAGCTTCGCGCGGCGTCAGACTGCCGTCGGTTTCGATGGTCATCTCGAGCTTATCGAGGTTAGTCTCTTGACCGATACGAGTCGGGTCGACCTTGAAGCGAACACGGGTAACCGGGCTAAACATAGCATCGATTGCAATCATGTCGCTGTGCAGGCGTTTTTCGCTAGATTCTTCGATAGGCTGGTAACCGCGACCTGATTCAACTACTAGATCAATGACAACTGTCTTGTTTGGGTCGTCAACGTGGCAAATCACGTGGTCGGGATTCATCACCTCGACATCAGCATTGGTTGCGATATCGCCAGCAGTAATGACGTCGGCGCCAGTTTTCTCGAGGCGCAGCTCGACTGGCTCGTCGGTAGCAATGCGGAAATTAACGCCTTTGAGATTCAAAGTGATGTCGACGACGTCCTCTTGAATGCCAGGAACAGTTGTGAATTCGTGCGTGGCACCTTCGATTCGGAAAGCGACAATTGCACCGCCGCGGATGCTGGAGAGCAATACGCGGCGCAGGCTGTTGCCGAGCGTGTTGCCGTAATTAAAGTGCAGCGGCTCAATAACAAACGTACTTGAGTTCTCGCTGTTATCGATAATCTTGGCGAGCGCTGGGTTGTGAATAACTTTAGACATTTTAATCTTTCCTCCCTTTTTAACGTGAGTAGTACTCAACAATTAGCTGCTCGTTGATGCCCGCTTCGGCCTCTTCGCGCTTTGGTTCACTAGTAATTTCAATTTTTAGTTTTTTGATATCTCCCTTTAGCCAGCTAAGCGGCGCCTGAGTGGTATTGCTAAAGATATCGTTGATCGCCGTAA
The DNA here is from genome assembly GCA_963541395.1 of uncultured Candidatus Saccharibacteria bacterium. Classification (GTDB taxonomy): domain Bacteria; phylum Patescibacteriota; class Saccharimonadia; order Saccharimonadales; family Saccharimonadaceae; genus Saccharimonas. The sequence goes on from CAUTSQ010000003.1 coordinate 32,304, forward strand.
AGTAGCCAGACTTGGTGCTCTTTGGGCGAACTGTGATTACGTCGCCGGCCTTGACGCGAATCGACGGAATGTCGACGCGGCGGCCATTGAGCTCGAAATGCCCGTGGCTAACCAGCTGGCGAGCCTGGCGGCGGCTAGTAGCAAAACCAGCGCGGTAAACGGCATTGTCGAGACGCAACTCTAGGAAGCGCAGCAAGTTCTCGCCGCTTAGGCCCGGTTTGCGAGTTGCTTCGTTCATTAGCTTAGCAAATTGCTTTTCCAATAAACCGTACATGCGCCGGACTTTCTGCTTTTCGCGCAGCTGCTGAGAGTACATGCTCTGCTTGCCTTGGCGGCCATGAGCGTGTTCGCCCGGGATGCCGCTTTTGCGCGCGAGGATTTTGTGCGCTTTAGGATGCAGCGCAACTCCTTCGCGGCGGCTCTGTTTGACGATTGGGCTAGTGTCTCGTGCCATTACGCTCTCCTTGCCTTTCGCGGACGAACACCGCCGTGTGGCACGCCCGTTACGTCTTTAATACTGTTGATTGAAATGTCAAAGCTGCTTATGGCGCGGATTGCCGCGTCGCGGCCTAGGCCGACGCCTTTGACAAAGACGTCAACTGTGCGCAAACCATAGGTTGATTTAGCAGCCTCGGCGGCCTTTTCAGCAGCAATTTGCGCTGCATAGGCGGTGCCTTTTTTGCTGCCGCGGAAACCGCAAGCGCCAGCGCTGGCGGCGGTCAACGCGTTGCCTTTGCTGTCGGCAAAGGTGATAATCGTGTTGTTAAATGTCGCTTGGACATGCAGCTGACCGGTCGGGACTGATCGGCGCTGCTTCTTTTTTGATTTAGCTTCTGCCATTATTTAAAAGTCCTTCCTTATCAAGTCTTGCTTGCTGCTTTTGGCTGCGTGCCGCCGACGGCGATTGCTTTGCCTTTGCGGGTTCGCGCATTGGTGCGAGTCCGCTGGCCGCGTGTCGGCAAACCGTTTTTGTGCCTTAGGCCGCGGTAAGAACCGATATCCTTTAAGCGTTTGATATTGTTGGTCACCAGGCGTTGCAGATCGCCCTCGGTGACATAATCTTTGTCGATAATGTCGCGAAGCTTCTGCTCTTCAGCCTCGGTGAGATCTTTCACCCGAGTGGTCGGCTTGATTTTAGCCGCCGCAAGGATGTCTCGAGAGTACTTCGGCCCAATACCATAGATATAGGTAAGGGCGATTTGTACCTGCTTGTCACTTGGGATGACTACCCCAGCAATTCGAGCCATGCTTAACCCTGCCTTTGCTTATGCTTAGGGTTTTTCTTGTTGATGACGTAGATACGGCCTTTGCGGCGAACAAACTGATCACCCGGACCCATCTTCTTGACACTCGGTTTAACTTTCATGAGCGTACAACTTTCTACAGGAAAAACCTGTTTTTAATGAGAGATGCTTGATATCAGGAGCAGCTCTGCGTTATTAATCGCGTGCGCGGAAGACGATTCTGCCCTTCGTGAGATCGTAAGGGCTCAACTCGACTTCTACGTTATCGCCTGGGACCAAGCGGATGTAGTGCTTGCGCATCTTGCCGCTGATATAAGCGATAATTGTTAGGCTGTTCTCTAGTTCGACAACAAATTGAGTATTAGGCAGTGCTTCCACTACCTTGCCGCGCAATTTGATGACTTCCTTTTGACTCGCCATAGATATACAGCTAACCATTATAGCGGATTTTACATCATTTGTAAATGCATTTTGGCGATTTTGTAAAATATAATTTCAAAAAAGATAGGGCCCAGTCCCGACCGGGATATAGTTCAACCGATCGGGACCGGGGCTTTAAATCCTCTCTATTTTCAGGAAAGAGAGGATTATACAGATATATTATGGCGCAGGTATCTTCAAAATGCAAATTGCAGACTATACTGCTCGGCGCAGGCGCAGGAGTTTGCGCCGATTTTTCTTTGTTTGGCCGTCGTCGAGGTCGTCAATACTGAAGTCGTCGTAGGTTACCATCAGAGCGCGCGAATTGATTTGCCGCAGCGTCTCGAGGCCGACGGTCACTACAATCAGCAGTCCGGTACCGCCAATCGACAAGTTCGAAACGTTAAGTCCGAGTTGCGCGAAGATGTAGTCAATGGCGAACGGCATGATAGCAATAATGCCAAGAGCGATTGAGCCAAACAAAATCAAGCGGTTAACGGTGCGCGTTAAATATTCTTCGGTTTGAGCGCCTGGCCGAATGCCGGCGATGAAGCCGCCTTGCTTTTGCAGATTTTCGGAAATTTCGTTAGCGTTAAAGACGATACCTGTGTAGAAATAAGTGAAGGCAATAACCAGCACAAAGTACAAAATTGGATAAATCGCTACCGTCCAGTCGCCGTTACTGAAGCTAGCTGCCGTCGGCGTTTGGAACCACTTGATTAGGTTGTTGGCGATAGTGTGGTTGGCGCCAGGCATAGCGCGCATAACTTGGCCGACAAATGCTGGCAGGCTGAGAAAGGCCACCGCGAAAATCACCGGAATAACGCCAGCAGCAATCAGCTTGATCGGCAAAATACTTTTGACGCCGCCGTAGCTAGTGTTGCCAGCGACTCGCTTAGCGTAATTGATGGTAATGACTCGCTGCGCTTCGTTGATCTTGACCAAGAAGTATAGCAATACCAAGCCGACCGTACCGAGAATTAGCAGCAGCCAGAACGTTGTTGGATCGACTGGTACATCAAACCAGCCAAAGATGCTGAGTTTGCCCTTGGTGGTGCTTAATAGCGAGTTAATTAGCGTACCAAAAGTATTTGGCAGCTGGCTAACAATACCAGCGAAGATGATAAGCGAAATACCATTGCCGATTCCCTGTTCGGTGATCAGCTCGCCGATCCACATCAGCAAGATTGAGCCGGCAGTCATAGCGGTTACCGAAATTGCCCACTGCCAAATCGAGGTGCCAGTGGTGCCGGTTGACGAATTCGCCAAGACGGATTGCTGCAGAATGTAAACAAAAGCGATAGATTGAACGATAGCTAGCGGCACAGTAACGACGCGTGTCCACTGGTTGATCTTGCGGCGGCCTGATTCGCCGTCGTTATGCAGCTCTTCTAGCTTCGGGATTGCTTTGGTGAGTAGTTGTGTGATGATACTGGCAGTGATGAATGGACTCATGCCGACCAGAACAATACTAATCTGGCTGAGCGCGCCGCCGCTCATGAGATTAAGAAATCCGCCAAAGTCGCTGCTGCCAATAACGCTTTGGATGACGGTGCGCAGCTCGGTTGGATTAGCCAGCGGCACTGGTACGTGCGCCATGAAGCGAAACGCTACAATTAGCCCGAAGACGATTAGCAAGCGCTTTTGCATATCTTTATTTTTCAGTGAGCGGAAAATTATTCTCCAATTCATTATCTAGCCCCTCTAGCTACTAACAATTCATTAACTTATCACAGTATACAGTATTGGGCTAATAATAGCAAAACGCCCTCCAGAGAGAGCGTTTCGTTGTGAGATTGCAAGCTGCTGCGAGCTATCTTATTCGGCTGGGCTAGGCAGCTTCGTCGTCTGCTTCGGCTTGCTTGGCAGATTTTGGCAGCGGTGGTACGGCAGCTTTTTCAAAAGCGCCGCCGACTTTCTCTAGCATAGCGACCACGCTTTGCGATGCGCCCTGCGTTTGCAGAGTAATCTTGGTGGTCAAGTCGCCGCGGGCAATCACCTTGACGTTGTGAAACGGCGTAGTTATTAGGCCGGCTTCGTATAGCGTAAAGTTGTCGACGTTGCCTTTCAAATCATTCAAGCGGTCGCTATACACCACCTGAGCTGGTATGCGCAAACTTTTGAAACCTCGCGCCTTCGGAATAGCGGTAACAATGCCGTTCTGGCCGCCCTGGAATGTGCTGCGAAGCTTTTTGCCAGTGCGAGCATTTTGACCTTTGGTACCACGGCCAGCGGTCTTGCCGCCGCCAGCAGCGATACCGCGACCAACACGCTTGCGGTCTTTGTTAGCCGAAACTTGGAGCTGATTGTACTTCATATTAATTCTCCTCCTTGGCGGCTACCTTTGCTTTTTCGACTTTTTTCTCAGCGCCAACCCACTGTTCGCGCGGAACTAAACTAGCCAGCGCTTCGACAGTTGCGTAAGCAATATTAACTTTGTTGGTGCTGCCTAGACTCTTAGATAGCAGGTTGCGGATGCCAGTCACGCCTATAACTGCGCGCACCACGCCGCCAGCAATAATACCGGTACCTGGCGCTGCTGGCTTGATGAGGACGCGAGCGCCGCTAAGCTTGACCTCCATATCGTGCGGAATGGTTTCGTTGACTACCGGGATAGTAACCAGGTGTTTCTTGGCGATGGCCGTAGCCTTGGCAATGGCTGCCTGGACATCAGCGCCTTTGGCTACGCCGACGCCGACCTTGTTCTTGCGATTACCGACGACGACTAGCGCTTTGAAACGGAAGCGGCGGCCGCCCTTGACGACACGCGCCACGCGGTCGATATTGATTACTACTTCTTCGAATTCTTTAGGCGCGTCATCGCGCTGGTTGCGCCGGTCATCGCGGCGACCGCCTCGACCTTGACGGCGGCTGCGCGGGGCGCGTTTGTCGTCTCGGGGCGTGGTTTGTTCTTTGGCTTCGGCCATTTTAGAACTCCAATCCTTCCTTGCGAGCTGCGTCGGCCAGAGCTTTCAGGCGGCCAGCATACTGGCGGCCGTTGCGGTCGAATACAACTGCGTTAATCTTTGCTTTCTTGGCTTTTTTGGCGATTTCAGTACCGATTAAGGCGCACTTTTCGGTCATCGTTCCCTTAGCTTTGCTGCCGACAGTGGTGGCCGCTGCTAGGGTGTTACCAGCAGTATCGTCGATCAGCTGAGCGCTAACGTGCATGTTACTGATAACCACGCTGAGGCGCGGGCGCTCTGGCGTGCCGTTAACTTTGGCGCGAACGCGATTCTTGCGCAAGTTGCGGTTCAATAGCTTGTGCGAAAGTGAATTAGACATTATTTCTTACCTGCCTTTCCTGCTTTACGCAAAATTTGTTCATCGACGTAAGCGATACCCTTGCCCTTGTATGGCTCCGGCTTCTTGAGCGCGCGGATTTCGGCGGCTGCTTGGCCGACTTTTTGCTTGTCTATGCCAGAGACGACGATGATCATCTTCTCGTTGCTCACGTTGACGCCTTCGGGTGCTTTGTACTTGACTTCATGGCTGAAACCTAAGCTCATCGTCAGCTCGTTGTTGCTTGACGACACGCGGAAGCCGACACCTTTAACTTCGAGACGCTTCTCGTAGCCCTTGGTAACGCCGATTACCATGTTGTTGATCAGCGCGCGCATCAGACCGTGCTGGGCGCGAGCAGTTTTGGACTCATCCTTCGGATGAACCGTGACTTGTCCGTCTTCGACTTTCACCTCAACTGCTGGCGTGATGAATTGTGTCAATTCACCTTTCGGGCCCTTCACGACCACATCGCCAGAGTCAACCGTGATTGTCACACCGGCCGGAATAACCACCGGCAGTTTTCCGATTCGACTCAGACTCAT
>CAUTSQ010000004.1:0-36508 GCA_963541395.1 uncultured Candidatus Saccharibacteria bacterium
GTTACATATCGAGCAGAGCGGCAGCGAATTAATCGCGACGCTGCGTACTGGCGGCGATACGCGGCAAGTACCGCTTGGTTTTGCTGACATTTCCCAGTCGGCCGCACATCTGTATGGCATTTTTAACCGCGAACATTTACTAGAAAGCCCTAGCGACGTTCGTGCTATTGGCTTGCGGATTGTTGCGCCGAGCAACTATTTTCTCAAAGACAGGCTTGTTGACGACGACGTCGTCCAGTATGTACGCGATATTTTGCCGCTTGACCCGATTCATGTCTCCGGTACGCTGCAAGAGCTAGAGGCTCTGCGCTCGTCGCTGCCGACTGTACCAGTAGCGCTAATTTCGGATAGTGCTTTTCACGCTCGCAAGCCGAGCTACGCCTGGAATTATGGTATCAATCTGCAGGACGCCGATCGCTTCGAGATTAAGCGTTTTGGCTATCATGGTTTGTCGGTTTCGTCTGCCGTTAATGAGCTGTGGAACCGCGGCAAATTACCACCAAAGGTCGTCGTCTGTCATCTAGGTAGCGGCTCGTCGGTGAGTGCAGTTTTTCACGGGCGCAGTATCGACAACACCATGGGTTACTCGGCGCTAGAGGGGGTAATTATGGCAACGCGTACCGGTTCTATCGATTACACTGCTGCTATGGCGCTCAAAACTAAACTTGGTCTCGATGATGATCAGTTTGAGCATTATCTTGATGAGAAGGGCGGCTTACTCGGACTCAGCGGAACTAGCGATATTCGTGAAATTCTTGATCGCGAATCTAATGGCGACCATATTGCTCATCTAGCGCTGATGACTTTGATTCACAGTGTCCATAAGGCTATCGGTGCGATGGTGGTCGCCATGAACGGCGCCGACTTGCTGGTATTTACTGGCACGGTAGGAGAACGTTCGGCGAATTTGCGCCGGCGCATCGTTGCTCACTTGGAATGTCTCGACTTCATACTTGACGGCAATCGTAATAAATCCTGCCTTAACCCGACTGAATTTACTAGTATTTCGCAAGCGGCAGTCAGTAAGCCGATAATTGTCATACCGACAGACGAAGGTGTCGAAATCGCTCGCCACACTGTTAAGTTACTAGCGTCATAATTTTGGTCGTTGGAAAGGTGTGTGTTATTGCTGTGGGGACGCCTTTCGTGATCTTTACCAAACGGCATCTTTCATTTTGTTATAATAAGTACGATGAAAAGACAGCCACTCGAAACAATTCACCTTGACAAAATCGTTGGTGGTGGACAAACACTAGGGACGCTGGCCGACGGGCGCAAATGCTTCGTATGGGGCGGATTGCCCGGCGAGACGGTTACTGTCCGCATTACCAAAAAGAAGTCGCACTTCGTCGAAGCAATTGTCGAGGAAGTGGTCTCGCCAAGCTCCGACCGCATCCAGCCGCACGACCCAGACAGTTATCTTTCGACCAGTCCCTGGCAAATCATGCCGCTCGAGATTGAACAGGCGTACAAAAGGCAACTGATCGACGACGCCTTTACACTGCACAATGTTACATTACCGACGGCGATTGACATTTATTGCGACAATGTCGCATATGGTTATCGCAACAAAGTCGAATTTAGCTGGTACAGCGAATCGGTAGTGTCTCGAGTAGTATCTCAGAAAAAATCTGGGCTTGTCTCGGGTCCCGGATTATTTTCTGATGATACCCGAGAAATAGACGCTGATAGCGACCGTGAAGAGTCATTTATTGATACGCTTGACTTGGCATTTTTCCGTCGCGGCAGCAAAGGCAAGATTGTCGTCGATGGCACGAGCTTAGCGCACCCTGCAATCAATAACCTGGCACGGACTATCCGTGATTTACTGCGCCATAAACGCGTCGCGGCTCGCCAGCTCAAAACCTTGCTCATCCGCTGCGATCAGTCGGGAAGTTGCGTATGGCAGCTGTATGTTAAAGATCGCTTGCCCGAAATTATCACTGCTGCTGAAGCCGCCAAATTACCGGCTCAGGGTGGGGAAGTCATCTACTCCGACCCGTGTTCGCCGGCCAGCCGTATCACCGAGCGATTGGCGCATTTCGGCGATACCACCCTGACCGACACCATCCTTGGCGTGCCATTCCGCTACGCCTGCGAAGGCTTTTTTCAAGTCAACATCCCGGTTTACGAGCAGGCGCTGCGCGATATGAAGGAGTGGATGTCACACAATCGTAGCGATAATCAACAGCGAGTAATATCTCAGAAAAAATCTGGGCAACATAGAGAAAGTAAGCAGCACGGCTCGTCAAACTCTTTTTCTGAAGGCTTTGCCTTTCCGGCAAAGGCGCGCCAAGAGCGCCAGCTGAATCAATTGGCGGCGCGCCGGCCTGAGGAAAAAGATGTTTGCGAGACGGGCGAGCCAGCCCTCGACCTCTACGCCGGCGTTGGCACCATCGGCCTGACCATTGGCGGCGGCAACGTCACGCTGGTGGAAATCAACGCCGATGCTGTCCGCGAAATGCAGCGCAACATCGCCGAACTTGACCGCACCGACGCTCGTGCTATCCTCGCTCCCAGCGAACAAGCCCTCGACTATATTACAGGCAAGGAAATCGTCATCGTTGACCCGCCGCGCGCTGGCCTACATCCCGATGTTATTGCAACATTGTTGCAAAAACTACCGCCGCGCATCATTTATCTCAGCTGCAATCCTGTCACCCAAGCCCGCGACGTCGCCTTGCTCCAGCAACACTACCGCATCGCTTGGCACCGCGGCTACAACTTTTTCCCGCGTACGCCGCATATTGAACACTTAATCATTCTTGATAAGAAGCCGTAAAGCTGCTCTTTTTATGCAGAGTTTATCTGGCTAATTCGGATGCAAGGCTAGCTAATTGCTGCTATACTATTAGGTGATGTTTGACAAAGCTATTGACGCTATCAATAACGCGCAGAAAATTGTTGTAGTCCAAGCGGAAAATCCTGACGGTGATAGTATCGGCAGCAGCTTAGCCTTGGAAGAAATTCTAAGTAACCTCGGCAAAAATGTTCAGCTGCACTGTCCAGTTGATACCCCGAAATACTTACGTTACATTCACGGTTGGGATCGAATAACTAGCGATTTTGACACGAATACTGACTTAGCAATTATCGTTGATACTAATGCTGAACTATTAATCAGTAAAAGCTTAAGTATGCCAGGTGTGCGTCATTTTCTTGAGACGCATCCCGTTATGGTATTGGATCATCACGCAACTGATTCGACGCTGACTTTTGATGCTACTCATGTCAACCAGCCAGTAGTTGCAGCTGGCGAACTGATTTACAATCTAGCGCATACTGCCGGCTGGGTAATTAATCCGCAAGCTGCAGAAAATATGCTGATTGCTATCATGAGCGATAGCCTAGGCTTAACAACGCAAAATACCACAGCCGACTCGTTTCGTGTCGCTGGCGAATTAACTGCGCTCGGTGCTAGCAACTCAGATATTGAGGAACGACGCCGCGAATTTATGAAAAAGTCGCCAGAGATTTTGGCATACAAGGGCCGCTTAATTGAACGTATCGAATATTTGCTCGATGGTAAATTAGCTATAATCCATATCCCGTGGGAAGAAATCCAAAAATATAGCGATCAGTATAATCCGAGTGTTCTAGTGCTTGACGAAATGCGTTTAGTCGAGGGGGTTGAAGTGGCTTGCGCTATCAAAACTTACCCTGACGGTAAATTAACCGGGAAATTACGCAGTAATATGCCAGTGTCAGAGCAGATAGCTGGATATTTCGGCGGCGGCGGGCACGCTTATGCTGCAGGTTTTCGCGTGTATGACGATTATGCAGTGATTGTGCGCGAACTAGTTGAGGCTGCGGATAAGTCTTTACGCGGGTAATTTGTCTATATCTAAATTAAAAAACCGCTAGCGTATGTAGCGGTTTTTCTAATTCTACTAGTTATAATTATTTAGTAGATGAATTGTCCGAATGTACCTGGTCTTACTGTACGTTTGTTGTAATTGCCAGCGCGGTAATTCCAGCCCATTTCTGAAACAGTATAACTACCGTCATTATTAACCGACTCAACGTAAGCGACATGACCGTTTGTTACCGCGACAGCTCCAGCGCGCGGCGCGCTACCAGTTGATTTACCGGCAGCTTGAGCGCTGGAAATCCAACCATAGCCGGCATTGCCGTATACAGCGACGTCTGGGCGGCGGCTGTGAACGTAATCGGTGCACCACATGCCGTTGCCGACGTAGTAGCTTGACGAGTTAATCGGCTTTGAGCTATACGATCGCGTAGTAACTGTAGAAGTCCGAGCTGATGGCGCCGCTGCGTTAGAGCTGGCGGCTGCTTGTTGCGCTGCAACGATAGCTGACGAGCGGTCTGGCAAGACCTCTTCTGCGCTAGGAATTCGCAGCTTCTGTCCTATGTCAATAGCATTTGGGTTACTAAGCGACTCGTTGGCGTCAAAGATACGCGTCCAGGTTGTATTGTATTTTTCGGCAATTGACGCCAAGCTATCGCCTGCGGCTACTATCGCGTAGGTTGATTGTTCGATTGGTTTTGTTTCGTTAGATTTGTCCTTTGGTGCAGACGATGGTTTGGCTTTATCGTCATCAACTCCGCTGGTTTGCTTCTCGTCTGCTTTTGCTAGCAAAGCTTTCTTGTTTTGGGTAGCTAGCAGCGGTGTTTTCTTTGCAATCGTTAATTTATTTTTATTTTGCTGTGCGAGTAGTAGCGAGCGGCCCGTACTCGTTTCGGCATAGGCTGGGTGTGTTGCTATTAAGCATATTGCACCAGCGGCACCGAGTGTCGTCAAGACCCCGTATAAACGCATAATTATCTCCTTGGTTAAATACCCCCACGGATAGGCTAAACTTCAAATACTCGTGGATTTATGTCCTGGCTTATTATTGTTTTAATCGTAATTTTCACAGGACATGAGACCAATCATAGCAAAACGTAGTATTTTGGTCAATGATTTTATAGTGGTAATGCTATATTACCTCTGGAAAATTAGGTGGACTTTCTAGTTATTTTTTGGTATAATTGTAGACGTTTTATCAAATCAATGTTGGGAGACGTCAAGTCGCTTGTACCACAGAAAGGATTAAATATCTGATGGCTAAAAAAGCCGAATTATTAGAAAAAGCTGCCGAGCTTAAGCTTGACGTCAGCGAAAAAAATACTATAGCCGAGATTGAAACGGCAATTGCTGCCGCTGAAAAGCACTCAGTCCGCGAAGCGACAGTTGCCAAAGCTGGTAAGCGCAGCGCCAAAGCTATCGAAGAGGCTGAAGCTAAAGCTGAAAAAGAAGCTCGCAAAGAAGCTGGCGACACTACGCCACAGGGCGACGCTGAAGCGGCTGTCAAAAAAGGTCCAGCGCCAAAAGTTCGTCCGTTGATTGAACGCCGCGGCAAAGCTTACCGCCAGGCTGCCGAGAAAGTTGAAAAAGACAAAGCCTACACGCTTGCCGATGCTATCAAACTTGCTACCGAAACCAATCCGAGCAAATTTGACGCTAGCGTTGAAGTTCACGTTCGTTTAGGCGTCGATCCGCGTCAAGCCGACCAAAATATTCGTTCGACCGTAGTCCTGCCTCACGGTACCGGCAAGACTGTCCGAGTAGCCGTTTTCGCAGCTGACACTGATGCCGACAAAGCCAAAAAAGCTGGTGCCGATCTGGCTGGCGATGAGGCTATTGTCAAACTTCTTGACAAGGGCACGCTTGATTTTGACGTCTTAATCGCTACGCCAGCCTACATGCCAAAACTCGGTAAGTACGCTCGCTTGCTCGGCCCGAAAGGCTTGATGCCGAACCCGAAGAGCGGTACTGTCTCGACCGACGTCGCCAAAGCTACCGAAGAAGCCAAAGCTGGCAAGGTCGAATATCGTGTCGACAAGCAGGCTGCTATCCATTTAAGTGTTGGAAAAGTTAGCTTCGGCGCTGAAAAATTGCTTGAAAACGCCAATACTTTCTTTGCTAGCTTGCAAGCACAGAAACCGTCCTCTATTAAGGGTGTTTACATTAAATCGGTTGCCGTCGCCACTACGATGGGCCCCGGTATCAAAGTTGATTATCAAGCAAAATAAACCCATATAATTTCAGAGCGAGACCTAGCATCTCGCTCTATTTTTAGAAGGAGGGTAGGGATGAGACAATATCTTGATTTACTTGACCGTATTCTAGCAGAAGGCATCGAAAAGCATGACCGGACAGGTACTGGTACGCTCAGCATCTTCGGGCATATGATGCGTTTTGATTTGCGCGAAGGCTTTCCACTACTTACTACCAAAAAGCTCTTTACCAAAGGTATCTTCGGCGAGTTAATTTGGTTTTTGCGGGGCGATACTAACGTGCACTGGCTGCAAGAGCGCGGAATTCATATCTGGGACGAGTGGGCTAACGAGAACGGCGATCTCGGTCCGGTTTACGGTGCGCAGTGGCGGGCATGGCCAGCGCCTAATGGTGAACATATTGACCAGATTGCTAACGTTATTGATCAACTACGCGCTAGCCCAGACTCGCGGCGGCTAATTGTTACCGCTTGGAATCCTGCCGAAGTAGGCAACATGGCTTTGCCGCCATGCCATATGTTATTTCAATTCTATACCACACCCGCTGATTCCAATGACTCCGACCAGCGGCGCTGGTTATCGTGCCGGCTTGATCAGCGATCATGCGATACATTTCTGGGCGTCCCATTCAATATTGCTAGCTATGCATTATTGACTATGATAATTGCACAGCAGGTTGATATGCGGCCGCGTGAATTTATTTGGATGGGCGGCGATGTTCATTTGTATCTGGACCATATTGAGCAAGCAAAACTTCAGTTGACGCGCCAACCGCGTCCGCTGCCAGCTCTCGATATCACGTCGAAACCATCAATCGATGATTATGATCTTGATGATTTCAAATTAAAAAACTACGATCCATGGCCAGCCATCAAAGCGCCAATTTCAGTCTAAATATTGTTGCATGGCAAGGCTACTTTTCATATATCGCAAATATATAAGGATAAATGTTAGCATTATCAGCAGCATGTGATTCTTCTGATGTTTTACGCCAAGTATCGTCAAGCTCGGGGAAAAATGTATCCGCTGGAAGTTCTGCGTCGACTTCTGTAGCGTATATTCTACTTACCACATTTGATTTGAGTGCGGTCGCGTAAACGGTTGCGCCGCCAATGATGTATATTGTATCTTTGCTTGCCATTTGCAGAGCGCTTTCTAGCGAGCTAGCTGTCGCGATACTATCCAGCTTGGAATGAGCTAATACGATATTTTGGCGATTCGGTAGCGGACGGCCAATAGATTCATAAGTTTTGCGGCCCATAATTACTGTACCGCCAGTGGTTAATTGGCGAAAATGCTGCAAATCTGCTGGCAAACTGCGCCCCCACGGCAGTTTGTTGTCAATGCCAATACCGCGCCGGCGATCGTAGGCGACTACTATGCTGCACTGTTTTTTCTGATCGCGTCCCATCAACTTAATCATATCACAGGCTAGTTGTGTAAGCGGTAGCGGTGAATGTATAATGAAAAGACATGAGAACAGATTCGACCGAATTATCATCGCCAACTGGCATTTATAGCGATAGAGAAATTGCAGCAGCACTAGCAGATGGGCATATCGTTTGCGACCCAGCGCCAGCGCGTATCAATGGTAGCAGTGTTGATGTAACGCTTGGCTATTATTTTTATAGAGCTGGCAGTCAGGGGAAGGAAAGGTTATTTAATCCATTCGACGAAACTGACGTTCGGCGCTACTTTGGTGAATACAAAATTGCTAAACCGTGGCGCGAAGTTCGCTGTCGAATTACTGATCAAGGTGTCGCTGGCATTGATAGCATCAAAGGTATTAATGACAATCATCCGGTCATCGTCTTGCGGCCAAACGAGCGAATCCTGGCGCATACCCATGAATTTATTGGCATTCTGCCGCCAGGTACTACTAGTATGCAAGCCCGTAGTACTACTGGACGTATCGGCATCTCGGCTTGCTACTGCGCTGGTTGGGGTGATCCAGGTTATATTAACCGCTGGACTATGGAGGTTCATAATCTCAACGAGAATGAGTACATCGTGCTGCCAGTTGGCTATCGTATAGCGCAAATTGTCTTTAGTGCTACCGGGCCAGTCGCTACCGAATATGCCAAAGCCTCTGGTAATTACCAGGCTGATGTTAGCGCTGACCTTGCTACTGTTAAAGCTGCCTGGCGGCCGTGGATGTTATTGCCGCGAGCTTATGCTTCGCCGGTAGAATTGCCGCAACCTGTCGCTGGTCTTAGTGAAGGATTATTGTAAAGGCTGGAGATTATGCAATGAGTGGTACTTATATCGTCATCGAAGGTAACGACGGTACAGGCAAATCAACCCAAGCTGAGCTACTCGCTGATTACTGCCGCCAGCAAGGCCGGGAAGTGATAATTGTAGAGGAGCCTGGCAGCGACGACCCAGATAAAACCACGCCCATTGCTAGCTACTTGCGCTCGCTAATCAAAAACGGCGCTCTAACCCGCGATCCTGAAATTAACCTAGCGCTATTTAGCGCTGCTCGCCGCGAATTATGGCAACAAAAAATTGCGCCAGCCTTAAATCGCGGCGCTGTTGTCATTTCGGCGCGTAACTATATTTCAACTTTAGCCTATCAAGGTTATGGCGAGGGAGTTAATACGGATCATATTATGGCAATTACTAAACTTTTTACAGACGAACGTTACATGAAGCCGGATTTCATTATTATTTTGACCCTTGATAACGAGAACGAGCGTAAAAAACGGATTGCTAAGCGCAGCCAAGGTATAGACACTTCAGATACTTTCGAGTCGCGTAGTAGTAATTTTCAGAAACGCGTTGATGCCGCCTATCGTACAATTGCTAGCAAATTGCCTTCGTCTTACGTTATAGAATGTTACAGCAATGGTCATTACAAGACAGCCGAGCAAATAAACGCTGAAATTCAATCAATTGTTCAGCAGTTATAATTCAATTATATCCAGCTCTTTCAAAAGATGCTCAAGCTCGTGGAATAGTTTCTCGCCGCCTTCGTCTGATTGGCCGTTAGTTTCGTAACTGTCAGGATTTAAGCGGCTCATACGGTCGTAGATGTCGTTTAGTACTCCTACAAATAATTTACGCGTTTTACGAGCCTCTTCGTCTAGGGCTTTCTTTCTAGGGTCGTCATCAGGTAACTCATAGTAGCCTTCTTTCTTGAGCTTGGTATCGATATACTTGTAAGCAATGTGCGCAATGTCGCCGATTCGCGACCGCCGGCGTTCGTCTATAGTCAAGAATTGGAATTCGATAGGAATATCAACTATCTCGCCAGGCTGGTACGGATGTTCTTGTCTCACGATAAACGTTACTTTCGAAACCTCCATCTTCTTGTAGCCGCGTTTTTCAATATCTGCTTCGGTTTGCTGTTTTATTTCGATTTCTGATTTATCTACGCCAGCTTCGGCTAGGGCTTGAGTCATTATCTCGACATAGTCGCCAGCGCCTTGGATGTAGAGGGCGGATTTTTTACTAGGTGCTTTTTGCAATTCAATATTTGGCGTGTTGGAAAGGATTTTTACTATTTCAGCAAAATTTTTCGCCGACGATTGCTTATCGGGCGAGATATCCATCATGGCAAATGGGTCCATAGGCATATCGCCGTTGCTGCGATTTAATTTATCAGCAAGCGAGCCGATAGTCTTCAAGCGGTAGTTGCCAGAAATCAGACAGCCGTTAGGTAGTTGAGCTGCGAATTCGCCGACTTCAGCAGGACATTCTCCGCTATAATCAGGGCCGACTACAAGCGAAACATCGTATTTGTCACCGAAAATATTCTCCAATATACGCCTGACGCCGACTGTCTTTATATTGAATAACATGTCTCTTGCTTGCTCTATCGAAGCAAACTTGTTCAGCTTTTCGAGGCGGATACGTTTTGCTAGGCCTAGCAGTTTCGAGCCTAAAGCTTCTAGCCCTAATACTTCGCACAGCGGAGCATAGAACGATTCCGCTTCTAAAACATCTTGCAATAGAGCAGACTCTCGTCTGGACGTTGGGTGTTCCAGATTATCAACCAGCTCGCAGGCTTTAATAATGACAGACTCAATGTTTACGGTTTTCAAGAAGTCTTTCATGTATTCCGGATCTATGCGAGCCTCCGATATAGCCCAAGCTTCTCTTAGAACGACGCCTTCGTACCTATCGGAAATGACGCTGGCTATATCTTTGCGGCGATTATTCTCGTCTGGCAAGCTTGCAGCGGCCTCGTCGGCTAATGTTTTCCGATGTCTGCCAGCTGCCACCTCAGTTTTGTCGAAATCTGATAGTATGTCTCGCATATAGCGTGCTTTATCATGGGGGATTCTGGGGTCAGTAAAGTATTTTAATAGCGCTATCCCAGCAGCGTCGCGCGATTCTTGGCTGTATTTTCCGTCTGGGTTGCGGAATCGAGACACGATATCATGCAGCATAATTGCATCGCGCGTATCAGGCATAAGATCGCCGGCAAAAGCCTTAACTAACCCATAAACTCTATGAGCATGCTCGATCAGATCAGGACGCTCCCGCGAGGCTGCTCTTAGATAATCAATAGCCAGACTGTCAACTAGGTCGTTTGAATTATACTTCTCTGGATATTGTTGACTGGAAAAACCCTGCTTGTCAGCAGGGTTAAGCGTATTATGTTCCCCCGTATGAACACCAGGGCTCGCTTTCGTTCTCACGAATCTCTATTGTACCAGAAACGCCTAAATATGTCAAGCATTTACTATTGTGTAATGCAGCAAAATTTGCTATAATAGGTATTAGACATTGCCAGAGACAGCGGCCGCAGGAGTAATTCTGCTTAATATGCCGCCGAGGGAATCAACTTTTCCTGTAGTATAGTCTTTGGCGAGCGCCAAAGTTTTTTGTTGCTCGCCGAATGTCGCCCCTTAACAATACGATCGCATAAATATCAAATAAACCAAAGGAGTATTATCAATGGCAATTTCCAAAGATAAGAAACAAGCTTTGGTTGCAGAGATGAGCGAGTTGTTTGCCAGTGCAAAAGCTATCGCCGTGGCTAAATACCAGGGCACTAGCGTAGCTGAATTGCAAGAGCTGCGCAAAGCTGCTCGCGAAAATGGCGTAGTCGTCAAAGTTGTCAAGAACCGCTTGGTGCGCGTAGCTTTTGCCGCTAGCGAGACGTTCAAAGAGACTGATACTTCTGCGTTGCAAGGCCAGTTAATTTATGCTGTTTCTAGCGACGACGAGGTGATGGCTGCTAAAGTTCTTAACGACTTTGCAAAGACTCATCCTAGCGTTGAGCTAGTCGCTGGATTCAGCGGCGAGGGCTTGGCCCAGAGTGCCGCCGATGTGGTGGCGCTGGCTGGCTTGCCGAGCAAGAATCAGCTCATCGCCGAGGCTGTGGCACAACTGCTCAGTCCGGTACACGACGTCACCAACGCGCTTTCTGGCAATCTGCATGCATTGCTGGACGGTGTGGCAGACAAAGCAACCGCTTAAGCAACCAATCTAATTAAAAAAGTTTTAATTACAAGGAGAATCACTATGGCAGACCTAAAGAAACTTGCCGAAGAGCTGACTAAATTGACAGTTCTCGAAGTAAATGAATTAAAGAATATCCTCAAAGAAGAATACGGCATTGAGCCAGCTGCTGCCGCAGTTGCCGTTGCTGGTCCAGCTGCCGACGCTGGTGCGGCCGCCGCTGATGAAAAGACTGAATTTACCGTCACTTTGAAAGACGCTGGTAGCCAAAAAGTTGCCGTCATCAAAGCCGTCAAGGAACTAACCGGCCTTGGCCTCGGCGAAGCGAAAGCTTTGGTTGATAACGCGCCAAGCCCAATCAAAGAAAAAGTCAGCAAAGACGAAGCCGAAGCTGCCAAGAAAGCCTTGGAAGAGGCTGGCGCTACCGTCGAAGTCGCTTAATCTCGAATATATTTCTAGATTCGCACGATCGTATTGTTTTAGAAAACGCCTCCAAAATTTGGGGGCGTTTTTGTATGCCTGAAGCGGTCGACGATTTTTACAACGACTTTACGTTCATATCTGTTAAACTTGTGGAAAGATAGCCTAAAGGGTTGACGTGATATCCTGATGCGTTATAATTGGAATGATATTATAAAAACATACAAAGGATTGCGAGACTAGTATGTCAGAATTACCAGAGAAACAAGTCAAGCGGCTCAAGATGCTTATTCAAGACGCCGAGACTAATTTGGCTGCCGCCAAAGAGTTACTAATTAGCATAATGGGCGAAGATGGGCAAGTCGTTATGCCAACTAACAGCCGCGAGGATGTTTCGGGCAAAGTTATCGAGGGCGTTTTCGACGGCCAGACGATGGTCGGCCCGGATGGCAAAAATTACCCGGTACCGGCTAATTATGCTAGCAAGTCTAAGCTAGTTGAGGGCGATATCCTCAAACTAACTATCGCAGATGATGGTGGTTTCATTTACAAGCAAATTGGCCCGGTTGCCCGCAAGCAAGTTATCGGTACGCTTACGCAGCATGACGGTGCTTACTATGTTGAAGCGCAAGGCAAAGAATATCGGATTTTGCTGGCGAGCGTGACCTATTTCCGTATCAATGTTGGCGATCAGGTTACTATCATTGTGCCAGAAGACAATCCTGATGCTACCTGGGCGGCAGTTGAAGCAGCTCTATAACCTATAAGTTTGGATCATCACAAATAGGGGTATTAATGCATGATTTAGGCGAGGGAACTTTTCGATTTACGCGAGTCAGCTACGATCCCAGTAGTAACTTGCCGTATTTGCGCGTCATGGATGATGGCGGTAAGTTCTGGCGTATGCAGCCGCAAGGCGAATTTACTCTATCATTTGATACTAGCACCAAAAAATGTATTGGTTGGTACGATTTGGCAGCTAAGCAATGCCATCGCTGTCCTGGCGACCGCCAGCTTGATGATAAATACGAGCAATGTCCAGAGTGCCAGCAAAAGACTGGCTTTAATCCAGCGTTCTATAATACTACCAATATCAGCCAACAGCAGGCTGAGCTGAATCAGCAGCCGCATATCTTATACTTAGCTTATTTCTCGCCAGAGGTGATAAAGGTTGGCATTTCTTATGCTGAACGCAAACTAGCGCGATTGTTAGAACAAGGTGCCCGCAATGCTGCTATCCTTGAAGTATTTCCCAGCGCTAATATCGCTCGCCAATACGAAGCGAAGATCGCCCGGCTGCCAGGTCTTTGCGAGAGTGTGCAGCTGCGCAAGAAAGCAACAATTCTAGCAAATGAACATTACGATCCGACGCTAGCCGAGCAGAAATTACATCAAACAATCCAGCGGATCGCAGAGCAGTTAGGCGTTAAATTTGACAACAGCGAGTTCTTGGATTTATCGCCATACATGCTAACTATCGAACCAAAAAGCGATGATCTAACAGAAATAATCGAGCCAAAAATCGCTGGACGCTTCGCAGGGCTAATTGGCGGCATGCTAATTATGCAGCAAAATAGCCGCTTTATTTTCTTACCAATCAAAAAATATATCGGATACGATATGACCATTAGCCGTACTGTTGAGCAGCTAGATTTAGCGCCAGTTCAAGCTTCGCTATTTTAATCGCTGATTCTGCGCTATAATGTAACAAATGGGTAAGGCTTTATATCGGAAATATCGCAGCCGGTCGCTGAGCGAGATTGTCGGGCAGCCGCATATTACGGCGATTTTAGAGCGGGCAATTGCTAACGGAACGACGGCGCATGCTTATTTATTGACAGGGCCGCGCGGCGTTGGTAAAACGTCGATTGCGCGGATTCTGGCGCACGAAATCAATCGCTTGCCGTATCACGATGAATCAACTCATCTCGACATTATCGAGATTGATGCAGCCAGCAATAACTCAGTTGAAGATATCCGTGATTTGCGCGAGAAGGTTCAGATTGCGCCCGTTAGCGCCCCCAAAAAAATCTATATTATTGACGAGGTTCACATGCTGAGCAAATCAGCGTTCAATGCACTGCTCAAAACGCTTGAAGAACCGCCCGAGCACGCTGTGTTTATCCTAGCAACCACTGACGCCGATAAATTGCCAGCTACGATTCTTAGTCGTGCTCAGCGCTTCAATTTCCGGACAATTAGCCAAGACGAAGTTGCTGCACACTTGCGTACTATTGCTGATGCCGAGCAGATTTCTATCGACGACGACGCCCTGCAGCTAATTGCTCGCTATGGGCAGGGAAGCTTCCGCGATAGTATTAGCCTGCTAGATCAAATGCAAAATTTAAGCAGCGAGACAGTCACTGCCGCTATGGTCGAAGATTCGCTAGGCTTAGCAAGCACGGCTGAAATTCGACAGCTGCTAGAGGCTTATTGCGCGGGCGATTTACAAACTATCGCCGATACCTTGCGCGCGCTTGAGCATAGAGGCGTGCCAGCCAATGCTATCAACGAGCAATTACTGCACGAAATCCGTAGCGACATCATCAATAAATCTAATTGCTTGCCGCTGGCCGACAAATTATTATCAAATCAGAAAACCGCTTGGCCGTATGTCAAATTGCTGATAGCGCTTGGTTCTAATACAAATGTTTCTAATTCTGATATTCCTGCGGAGTCAACGCCAGCGCAGCCGGAATCAGCGCAACCAATGGCCGTGAACGAACCAGCGCCTGTTTACGCGCCGCAGCCAGCTAGCGATACTCCGCAAAAAAAGAAGAAAAATGTCCAGCCAAATCAAACAGCTAATTTTGACTGGTCAAAATTTCTTGAGGCTGTTCACGCAGAATCCACTGGCGCCTATAGTTATCTCGCGAAGGGCGGCTACGAATTAGACGATCAGCAGTTAACGATTTTTGCTGGTAAGAAATTTGCTAAAAATCAAATCGAAAAGTCGCTACCAGTGCTTGCTGGCGCTCTACAGGCACAAAATCTTGACCGTGAAATTATCATCAGCGCTAAGCCAAAACCGCCAAAAGATAGCCAAACCGCCGCTATTCTTGATATTATGGGCGGAGGAGAAGAGGTGAATTTGTAATGGCCAAGCAAAAAGAAGTCGCTGCCAAAATACCGCCGCAGAGTATCGACGCCGAGATGAGCTTGCTCGGAGCAATTTTGATTGACGACGACGTGCTAGCAGATGTCAGCGAGACAGTAAAACCACAAGATTTTTACGACAAACGGCACCAGCTGATTTTTAAAAGTATGATGCATTTGTACGAGCAGCATAAGCCAGTCGATCTCTTGACTTTAACCGAGGAACTCAAGAAGACGGATAATTTCGAGACAATTGGTGGCTCGACGTACTTAACCGAGCTAACCAACTATGTGCCTACAGCTGCTCATGCTACTAGTTATGCCGAAATTGTTGCTCAGAAAGCTGTCCGCCGGCGCCTAATCAAAGCTAGCGGCGAAATCAGCGAGTTAGGATTCGACGAAGAAATTCCAACCCAGGAAATCCTCGAAAAAGCCGAAGCTGAGCTATTCAACGTCTCTGACCAAACGATTAAGCAAGATCTGGTTAGTATCGAGACTATCCTCGACGAGAGTTTTTCGCGCATCGAAGAGCTGCACCGCAATAAAGGTCAGCTGCGCGGTATCCGCACCGGCTACCAAGATCTCGATAATATGACCGCCGGCTTGCAGCGCAGCGACCTATTCATCCTGGCGGCTCGGCCATCTATGGGTAAGACGACGTTTGTAACTAACCTAGCATACAATGTGGCGACTATTGCTAAACTGCCAGTGTTGTTCTTTAGCCTCGAGATGAGTAAGCAGCAGCTAATAGACCGCATGCTGGCCGATGCCGCTGGCGTTGACAGCTGGAACATTCGTACTGGCAATCTCAGTGACGACGACTTTGCAAAGATTAGTGAAGCTATGGGCGAAATGGCTGAAGCGCCGATTTATATCGATGACACGCCAGCGCTCAGTGTTCTTGGTATGCGCACCAAAGCCCGCCGAATCGCGCATAATCAAACGCTCGGGTTAATCATCGTCGACTATCTACAGTTGATGCAGGCGAACGGTAATTACAACGGCAATCGCGTTCAAGAAGTTAGCGAGATTAGCCGCGGCTTGAAGGTTATCGCTCGCGAGTTGAATGTACCAGTGATAGCGCTCAGTCAGCTTAGTCGGTCAGTTGAGAACCGTACGCCACCAATTCCGCAGCTGGCTGATCTGCGCGAATCGGGAAGTATCGAGCAAGACGCTGATATTGTTACGTTTATTTACCGTCCTGGCTATTACGAACCAGACAATCCAGATGTCGCCAATATTACTGACCTAATCATTGCCAAGCACCGTAATGGCCCGGTTGGCAAAGTTCAATTATACTTCCATCCAGAGCGCCTGCGTTTTATGTCGCTCGATAAGCGCCACGAATAATCTCTCGCGTGATATAATCATAATTAGTATGCGTAAACCTGCGGACTATACTTTATATAAATATCGCTATGTTTTGAGTTATTTTTGTATCGCTGTAATTTTGGTGGCAGTGCTATGGATCGGCGTATTGTATACTCCTGGCGGTTTGCGCGAGCAAGAAATCAAATCTGTCAGCCAGGCTAGTATGTTGTCGCGCCAAACTCTTGAGCCGTCGATGGTGGTAAATCTGCCGTATTATCTGCTGCAGCGGCTGTCAATTTTTGTGTTTGGTGTTAGCGAGTTTTCAATTAAACTGCCGTCAATTGCGCTCGGCACCTTGACGATGCTAGGTATTTTCATGTTGATTCGCGCTTGGTTCAAGCCCAACGTTGCTGTCATTTCGACGATTGTATTGGCAACTTCGACACATTTTCTATTCCAAGCGCAAGACGGTACGCCCGGTATTACCTTTAGCGCTGTTGCAATATGGCTGATGGTTGCGGGCATGTATGTAACGCGCGGTAAGCATTTTCATACATTCTGGAAAGTGCTTGGCGGCGTATTGATGAGCGTCGCGCTTTATTTGCCGATGGGTGTATACCTGGACTTAATTATAATTATCGTGGCTTTGGTTCATCCGCATATCCGAGCGATTATCAAGCGGCTGCCCAAGAAAAAACTACTCATTGCACTGCTGGTCGGCTTGGCGGCGATGGCGCCTCTAGTTTATGCCTTGATATTAGAGCCAAAAGGCATTGGTAAAATACTACTCGGTTTGCCGTCAGACTTCGCTCATATCAAAACTAATGCGCTGCTTTCGAGCCTTAGCTTGTTTGGTTTTGCTGCCACCGATAGCGCTGCTGACGGTCTGCTGAGGCCAGCTTATGCTATGCCGTTGACGGCTATTGCTTTACTAGGTTTTTGCCGCCTGGCAGCCACGCATTATACAGCGCGTAGCTATGTTACTATCTTGATGAGTTTGGTTATGGTGCCGCTCGCCTTGCTTAATTATAACAATCAGTATGCAGTATTTGTTCTAATGGTGATTGCAGTTGCCACTGGCTTTGATTTCTTGATTCGCTACTGGTATCGGCTATTTCCGTGTAATCCATATGCTCGCGTTGCGGGTTTGTTACCATTGAGCGTACTAGTCAGCGGATTAATTTATATCAGCGTTAACCAATATTTTAACGGATATACGTACAATCCGGCCGTTGTTCGCGCCTACAATAGTGATCTATCGTTAGTTAATGCCCAATTGCGGCGTCAAAAAAATATGATACTCTTGGCTAATGCGGACGAGGCGCCTATTTATAATCTAGCTGCTCACTACAATAAATCCTTAACGGTTGTTACCGAGCTTAATCCCGAAGCAACCCAAGCTGTGGCGACACGCGCCGCCCGCCGCAAGATTCCGAAAGAATGGCAGCTAGAGAGTATTATAACTAACGCTCGTGCTCAAAATGGCGATCGGCTCTATGTCTACAAAAAATTGCCGTAATAAGTTATAATTGGTAGAGTTAATTTCTGAAGAAGGGGAGTCAAAATGGCCTTGAATCAAATGAAAATGTTGAATGATTTGCGCAAAGCGCAGAAAGCTTTAGCCAAAGAAATCGTCGAGGTTGAGGCGGGCGACGGTGCAGTCATTGTCCAAATCACCGGCGAGCTCAAGATCAAGTCAATTAAAATTAATCCAGAGTACGTTGATCTGGATAATATCCACCAGCTTGAACACTGGATCGAGATTGCTATCCGCGACGGTATGGCTAAAGCGCAGGAAATTGCTGCCGAAAAGATGAAACCGCTGATGGGCGGGCTAGGAAGTCTCGGATTATAAACTAATGGCTCTATTGCCAAGCGCGCTTGAGCGTGTTATTGAGGAGTTGGGTCATTTGCCAGGCGTTGGGCCGCGGACGGCTGAGCGCTATGCTTATTTCTTGCTAAAAAACGATTCTCGCACCACCGAAGCACTAGCGAATGCTTTGCGGCAGCTGCACGCGCAGGTCAAAAGTTGCCCGAAAACTTTCGCGCTAATTGACGCTGACCAGGAAATCTCGCCCTTATATAGCGATCCGAAACGCGATCGTCGACTAGTTGCTGTTGTTGAAGAGCCGCTGGATATAGTGGCATTAGAACGCACCGGGCAATTCCAGGGCACTTATCACGTATTGGGCGGAACGATTTCGCCGATTGACGGCGTCGGGCCAGAGCAGCTTCATATACCCGAGCTATTGCAGCGATTGCGCGATGATAACGTCGAGGAAGTTATCATCGCTACCAACGCTAGCGTCGAGGGCGAATCAACCGCGCTATTCATCCAGCGCCAAATCAAGGAATCGCACCTAGCTACCAAGGTCTCGCGTTTAGCTCGCGGCATTCCTGTGGGCGTCGATCTAGAGTATGCCGATCAAATTACCCTCGGGCACGCGCTGGAAGGGCGGCGGTTTTTGTAAAAAAAGAAAATAGCCCGCCGAAAACATGCTCAAGCCGGAAACTGGATTTCAATCCAGCAGACGCTAAAATGTGCGTCTCGAACCGAATTGAACAATTTTCAGCGAGCTATTTTCGAGCGGGCCCCTCTATCGCTTCTCACCGTCCTGCTTGCGCCAGTAGCGCGTCAGCAGGTTATACGCAAGAAGTCCAACAGGGAAGGAGATGATAATGACCAGAGCGAAGCACAGCGCGTCTGATTTGACGACGCTGCGCAGTACCGCTCCGACCAAGATGCCGATAGCGATCGGCATCATGTAGCTACCAACGACGGGCCTTCTCCGGTCTCCATTTACTTCTTTTTCACCTCCTCTCAAAGGGTGAGCTCAAAGCAAAGGACGACTCTTCGCCCTTTTCGAAACTTTGAGCGAAAAGTTAATATATATATATCAATATTAGGACAAAAAGTCAAATTTTCCGTAAAATTACACTGTGTTTTGTAACCTTACTTGCATAAAAAGACGGCAGATCCAGTTAGTTTTATTTTTCTAACTTTTTGTTCTGCTTTGATTTTACAATTGGCGAAGCAACAGCGCAGCCAATCGCTCCAAGTATCAATACGACGGCGATTTGGCGCATAATATATTTGCCTCTGCCGAACGGACCCTCTTCCCATGCTATATGAGCTTTCAAGCTTTCTGAAGTTATCGGGCAATTTTTCTTAGTGTCTTTGAACCCGGAACTTGGCTGGCCGTTTTTGACGCAGACATATTCCGGTTCTGGCCCGGACGGCGGCATGCAGCTGACAGCAATTAATACTGCTGCAATAACCGCAAGCGATCCAGCGATGATTAATAGTAATTTTGGCGTTTTCATAAAACCTCCTTAATTTAACAAAGCTTACAGATATTGTAGCATGAGGTTTACCTGTTGATAATTTTAAGTTTACCGTATCGGGCGATTAATAGCCAGACAGTTGCTAAACCCGCTAATATGCCGTCGCCAATTCCTGAGGGTATCATGAAAATCATTAGAGTAAGGGTGATTATACACATAATCATTGCTAGCCACCAACTCCACAATAAATTTCGCCACAGACCAGTTGCTGCAGCTATTCTCAGCAATCCAAAAATTATGCCGATGACACCAATCATTATCAAATTATCTCGCAAAAATGGCATTGCGAAAATATAGTCTTTAGTTTTGTTGATTGGTAAAAGCGCCATCAACCCGCCAACAATTTCAAGAGAGCCGTGAATAGATAATGTGATTGCTGCATATTTTAAGTGCTTCATACGCTAACTAATTGTAGCATGCCGATGTATTGTGGAGAAATGTCTGCGGTAGTTTATTGTTAAATCTAGTGGTGCAGACGGTAGTTGTAGGCTATAATTAATTGTTATGAATAATAGGCAAACTTCTGAACTTAATAAAGTTAAACTATTAGTCCGTGAATTACTGGGCGGCGACACCTCAGGTCACGCCGATGATCATGTCGAGCGAGTGGCGCTGCTGGCAGAGCGTTTTGCTAACGAATGCAGCGAGCCAGTGGATTTGCAAGAAGTGCTGTTGACGGCTTGGCTGCATGACGTTGATGATTACAAATTGGTCGGCAAGGCGCAGGCAGAGAAATTAACGAACGCAGTAAATATTATGGCGCAGGCAGGGGTGTCCAACGGCCTAAGCCGGGCGGCGTTGGAAAATATTGCGGCGATTGGTTATAGCAAACGGCTGAACGGCAAGCAGCCGCAGCGCCTGGCGGGTCAAATTGTGTCTGACGCTGACATGTGCGATGCTATTGGCGCGGTTGGTATTGAACGGGCGTTGGTCTATGCTTGCCATCACGGCGGGCGGATTTTTGATCCCAAAGTTTGGCCGAATGTTAATCTGGCGGCGCACGAATATAATGCTGACGGCAATACGCATGATACCGACGGCTTCATTAATCACTTCTTTGAAAAGCTGCTGAAACTGAAGGGCTTGATGCTGACCGAGCCGGGGCGAATAGAGGCGAAAAACCGCCAGCAAATTATGGTTGATTTCTTACGCCACTATTTCCGCGAGAAGAATGCGCCGGAGTGGAGCAAGTTCTTAGAAGAATACTTACGCCGTTGATAGGTCGCTGAAGTGCTTTCTTGTTTATTTCAATTCTCTGCCTGGAAAGCTGGTGCTCAAAATTTTTAAGCCGGTGTCGACGACTAATTGGCAGGCTTGCTGTTGCGAGAGGGGCGCTAGGTGCTTGTTTTCGCCGCTTGGATGGAGCGAATGGCCAGCTTTTGGTATGATGATAGCTCGTTGTCTAGCCTCGTGCAATCCGCGCAGTTGCCAACTTCGCCTCCAGCCGCTAACAATTAACGGAGTATTAGTATTCCAGTCTCTTTCTGCTGCAATTACTGCTGCGCGGCCAACTTCGACTGATTGGTGTAGTTGATGTTCTAGACCGTGAGCTTCTTGGATGTCATAGAAATACTCGGGAGGAATAGGGAGCCACTCGTGGCATAGAGCATCAAAATCGCCTATTTTGTCGTTCGGAAATGTCGGACATTGCATTTCTGTATCATTATGGCGCCGTCGTTTTCTAGAATTTGGCAATTGAACTACTTGGCCGGGATTTGGTAATGGAGGTGAAAAGGTTACAAGTGCTGTATTTATGTTTTTTTCAGTCATGGATGATAATGCCTGATGGGCAGCGATTGTACCCATACACTGAGCTATTAGTAATACAGGACCTTTTTCGCCTTTCTCTTTGGCTCCGTCAGACATGTTATCCATTATTTCTTCATATTGCTCTGAGGGAGAGCGGACACGGAGGTCGGTCGCGTCAGTAGTAACGCCATGAATATTATGAGGAGTAATGTTATACTCTGACAGGGTATTTTTAATATGATTAAAGGCGACTGAGCCCCTTGTCAAATGGCTACCGCCTCCGCCTACACAAAAAGTTGTTATGGGTTGTTTTAGACCATCCATCGTTACGTTTACTATAATATCATACATTGCATATTTGTCAAATTCATAAGCTGGCTTGTCATTATGTTAATATTGAAATATGAATCAGGCGATAATTGTTCACGGTAAGCCGTCTAAACAGTCATATTTTAACCCAAATTTACCGAGTACCAGTAACTCGATTTGGATTCCATGGCTGCAACAGCAGCTGCTAATTTGCGGTATTGACGCTCAGACGCCCGAGATGCCTGAATCGTGGCGACCAGATTACTCACTGTGGCGACAGACTTTTGAAAAATATGATGTAAATTCAGAAACCATATTGGTTGGTCATAGTTGTGGTGGGGGCTTTTTGACTCAATGGCTGAGTGAGAACCCGCAAATTTATGCAGGCGACGTTTATCTTGTTGCACCAGCTTTTGGCGATAAGTTTAATCCCGAAGCTCCATATGACGAGCCGCTTCGTGGCGGTTTTTTTGATTTTGAGATTGACGAGGCGCTACTTGATCGCGTGCGTAGTCTAACTATATTTTACTCTGATAATGACTCGGTGCGAGTTGATACTGCAATAAAAATTCTAAAAAAATCTTTTCCGTCTGCCTGTTATCGATTATTTCCGGGATATGGGCATTTTTGTGGTAAGCGCGACATGGCCGACGATACTTTTCCTGAGTTGTTTGAAACAATATTTCGTAACAAAAATAATTATTGAAGAGAGAGTATTGACTGATATCATTAAGCAGCTTGATTACTTGATATAAGATATAATAGTACTTGTGAATAAGCAGTTACAGCAAAAGCTCAAAACTCTACCGCGCAGCCCCGGTGTTTATTTTCATAAGTCGGCGAGCGGAGAGATCATCTATATCGGCAAAGCAGCAGTGTTGAAAAACCGCGTGCGGCAGTATTTTCAGAGCGGCAAAGATTTTGACGCCAAAACTCGGGCGCTGGTCGCCGAAATTTATGATACCGATTGGATCGAAACCGAGAGCGAGATTGACGCGCTATTCCTAGAGAGCGAGATGATCAAGCGTTATATGCCGCGCTACAATATTTTGCTGCGCGATGATAAATCACAAACTTTCGTGCGAATTGATATGAAAAGCGAATGGCCGACGGTGACTTTTACGCGCAGCCCTGCTGATGACGGTGCGACCTACATTGGTCCTTTTTATAGTGGCTTGCCAGTCAAGAAGGCGCTGCGTTATTTGCGCAAAATTTTTCCTTATTATATCAAGCCGCCTAAACGCGAACACGCTAATTTAGAAGAGCAAATCGGTTTGGCGCCCAGCCTTGATATGACTAGCCACGAGTACAAGAAATCTTTGCGGAAGCTGATCAAATATATCGAGGGCGGGCGCGTCAAAATCGCGCAAGAAATTGAACGCGACATGAAGCGAGCGGCGCGCAACCAAGAATTCGAGACAGCCGCGCAGCTTCGCAATAAGTTGACATATTTGCGTGAGCTGCAGCGGCGAATTATGTTCGGCGATCGAGAGTTCATTAATATTTCGAAAGATCGGGCACTATCGCAGTTAGCCGAGCTATTGAGTTTGCCGGCGCCGCCAGCGAGGATTGAGGGCTATGATATCTCACATATGAGCGGCACCAACGTTGTAGCCAGCATGGTAGTCTTCACCAATGGCGCGAGCGACCGGACACATTATCGTAAGTTCAAGATGCACGTGCAGCGTAACGACGACACTGCTAATATGCGCGAGACTATCAGGCGGCGCTTTAGCGAGAAAAATCGTAAAGATTGGAGGATGCCGGATTTGTTGTTGATTGATGGCGGTAAAGGGCAGCTTGGTGCGGTACTCGACGAATTAGACAGGCTAGACGTTACGGTGCCAGTAATTGGCATAGCGAAGCGCGAAGAAGAAATCGTTGTCGCCAAGAATCGTTCGCATATTAACGACGATGACGCGCTGCTCGGCCAGTTGATGAAAGAGCCGCGCCTCGGTATTAGCGTACTGGATTCTGGTGATTTTTACTTAATTAATTTGCATGCTGGGCAGCAAAATGCTGGTTCGCACTCGCGGAATCTGCGCGGCAGTGATACTATGAGTGAATATGATGATGTCGTAAAGCTATTTCAACGTATTCGTGACGAGGCGCACCGTTTTGCCGTCAGTTATCATACAACGCTCAAGCGCAAAGGCGCCACAAAAAGCGAGCTTGACGACATTCCTGGTGTCGGTCCGGCAACGCGGCGCAAATTACTGCGGCGCTTTGGCAGTATGCGGACAGTTAGGCGAGCTAGCCAAACGGAAATTTGCGATGCTATCGGGCAAGCGCTAGGAACTCGCGTCTATGAGGCTTTTTGCCACCAGAGCGGCGATATGCCGCAACTATGAAAAATACGGCTGATGCGGTATACTGTAGCAGTATGAGTAAACAATTTATAGCTTTTATTCTCCGGTGGATACTGAACTCGCTGGGAATTTGGGTAGCGGTGCGGATTTTTGGCACGGGTTATAGCAATGCTCAAATCGATTCTAGTTTGGTGGCCTTTTTCGGCGCCGGGCTGATTTTTTCAATTATCAACGCGACGCTTAAGCCGATTGTGATGATTTTGTCGTTGCCGATGATTTTGGTAACGCTTGGCTTTTTCACGATAGTTGTTAACGGTTTTTTGGTTTGGCTATCATTGATGCTGGCGCCAGGCTTGCAAATGACGTTCTTGAATTCGATTTTTGCAGGCTTGATATTAAGTTTGGTAAACTATGTAGTAAGTAGTGTTCTGGAGCTCAGTTATCACGACGAACGAGAGGAGAAATCATAAAATGGACGTAACGCTAACTTTGCAAATTGTTATGGTAATATCGGCGGTGCTGATGATAATTTCGGTTCTGCTGCAGCAGCGCGGGGCTAGCCTGGGCGCTGGATTTGGCGGTTCTGGTGAATTGTATACGACGCGGCGCGGTCTCGATAAAAACCTGTTTGAAGTAACGATTTTCTTGGCTGTAGCGTTTGTGATGTCGATTGTGGCACTGTTGGTTCTGCCGAACTTATAGATAAATCAAGGGTGGATATAGAATGAGTAAAGCAAGTAAAGGCAAACTGAGGCTGGGCTACAAGCGGCTAGCGCTGAGAGTCAAGCATGCCGAAGGCGCCACGCAGCGCCATGCTAGCCGCTTTATTCTGCGGCGTATTGAAAATGTCCGCTTAGTGATGACCGAGATTATGATTTGGCTGGCTGCCATAGCCTTGCTGATAGCTGGCTTGGGTATTCAGTATTCCTGGAATTCGCAAGGCAGCAAGAAGGATGGCGCTAAGTCTGGCGGCGTGTATGTCGAGGGAGTGATTGGCAACATTAGCACGCTCAATCCTTTGCTAGCGGCTAGCGAGCCTGAACAGGCGGTATCACGGCTGTTATTTTCGTCTCTGTATAATTACGATGTTACCGGAGCGTTGCATACTGACTTGGCCGAATCAATGACGGTAAAAGATGACAAAGTTTATACAATCAAGTTGCGCAATGCCGTCTGGCACGATGGTAAAAAGTTGACTGCCGAGGACGTTGTATATACAATTAATCTGATCAAAAACCCGCAAGTGCGTTCGCCTCTGCGAGTTAATTGGCTAGACATTTCGGCGCGGGCAATTGACGATTCAACAGTAGAGTTTATGCTACCAGCGGTGTATGCCGGGTTTTCGCACGCCTTGACTTTTCCGGTAATACCTAAGCATATTTTGCAAAGTGTTAGTCCGTCGTCAATGCGCGAAGCTGATTTTAGCAGCAACCCGGTCGGCAGCGGACCATTTGCGGTTAAACGAGTTCAAACTAGCGAGTCAACTAGCTCTACCGACGTGGTGCGGATGGAACCGAATACTAAATATTACGGAGCAGTTTCGACTTTGTCGCGCCTGGAGCTGCGAGCTTACGGTAATGAGTCGCTGTTAGTTAAAGCTGTAAATAGCGGCGAGGTTTCGGCGGCTTCGGGCTTGTCTTTGTCGGCTGCTGATAACATTAAATCTAAACAGTACTCGACTAAACATTGGCTTCTCAACAAAGGCGTCTATCTTTTGATGAATAATCGCAGTCAAACACTTCAAGATGCTAGAGTTCGCCAGGCTTTACGCTACGCTACTGATACTTCATCAATTCGCGCAACTGTCGGCGACAATGTGGCGCGGCTAGACACGCCGATTTTGCAAAGTCAGATTGCGCAAAAACTGCCGGCGGCGCCAGATTATAATTTAGATAAGGCCAAAGCACTGCTCAAAGAAGCAGGCTGGACTTATAACCAAGGCCAATGGAAAGGCAAGGATGGCCGGCCGCTGGCGGTTGCTGTGACAACTTCGTCTGGGCGCGATGAATACAAGAAAATAGTTGATGTGCTTAAACAGCAGTGGTCGAAGCTTGGCGTTGATGTCCAGCTGCGCGAAATCGATACCAGCTCGACAACTACTAGCTTCGTACAAAGCGTGTTGCAGCCGCGCGACTACGATGCTTTGTTGTATGAATTGGAGCTTGGCGCTGATCCAGACGTTTTTGCCTACTGGCATTCGTCGCAGGCTAGCGCTTCTGGTTACAATTTTGCTAATTATTCTAATCGAACAGTTGATAACGATCTGGTTGGCGGGCGTTCGCGCACTAATTCAGCTCTGCGGGCAGCTAAGTATGTTCAGTTTGTTAATCAGTGGCTGAATGATGCGCCAGCAATTGGCTTGTATCAATCTGTTGGCAGCTACGTTTTGAACAATGGCGCGTCGATTGTTGAGCCACGCGGTTCTCTAAATACTATGAACGATCGCTACGCTGACGTAACGACGTGGTCTACGGGTAAGGCTTCTGTTTACAAAACGCCGTGAGGTTAGTATAATTATAATCACGCCAATTAAAGCACTATGCACTGGTGGCGGAATTGGTAGACGCGCTAGCTTGAGGGGCTAGTGGCCATTGCGGCCGTGGAAGTTCAAGTCTTCTTCAGTGCACCAAATATACATCATGAAATCGTTGCTCTGCCAGCGATTTTTTCATAGTTAATGTTCAAAGAGCAACTGTAGTTTGGTATAATAAGGCAGACGGCGCGTTGGCGGAGCGGTTACGCAGAGGTCTGCAAAACCTTTTAGACGAGTTCGACTCTCGTACGTGCCTCCATAAAATTACAAGCGCGAGTGGCGGAATTGGTAGACGCGAGAGACTTAAAATCTCTTGACCAAAAGTCGTGCGGGTTCGATTCCCGCCTTGCGCACCATAGCTTATTTATGAAACAGCAAAAGAAACATAATACTCCGAAGCATTACGGTAGCGCATTTCTTGATTGGCTTACCGAGAAGTGGTATTTGGCGCGCTATCGCAATGTGCGTTTCCTGCAGCGGCGGCCGCATCGCAGCTTTCGACGAACGCGGCGGCGAGATTATCGCCGCAGTTTGCGTTTGCCAGGATATATTGCTTTTACTCACTATGTCAATCGCGTGTTGTGGAAGAATAAAGGTCTGTTCTTGTCTATGATAATCTTGTATGCGCTGATAATAATTTTTCTAGGAATTATTACTAGCCAGTCAACTTATGATTCAATTGGCAAGCTAGTGTCCGAGTCGCTGGGCAAGATTTTCGACGGCGGCGTGGGACAGTTGCTAAATGCTGGTATGCTGACATTTTCGTCGCTGGCGATTGACACGACGTCGCTGCGGGCTGAACAGGGAGTTATGCTGGCGCTGCTTGTGTTGATGACTTGGTTAACGGCGGTGTGGTTGCTGCGCGAAATTCTACTTGGGCTTAAGCCAAAATTACGCGACGGCTTGTACAACGCAACCGCACCGTTGATATCGACGTCGGTAGTGTTGCTGATATTACTAATCCAGCTATCGCCAGTTGGTATTATGGCGCTGGCGTATTCGGCGCTGGTATCGGTGCATATATTAACAGAAGGTTTCGGTATGATGTTATTCGGTCTGCTGGCGGCAAGTGTATTAACACTCGTACTCTATTGGGTGACCAGTACAATTATTGCGCTAGTCGTGGTGGCTTTGCCTGGTATGTATCCGCTGCGGGCAATCCAGGCTGCTAGCGACTTGGTGGTTGGTCGGCGACTAAGGATTATGCTCAGGATAGTTTGGGCGTTTGTCTATAGCTCGGTGATATGGTGCGTTGTGATGGTGTCGTTGGTATTACTAGAACGTGGATTATCGTCAAAGCTGAAGTGGCTCGAATCGGTACCAATCGTGCCATTTGCTGGCGCGTTTATGATGGCGCTGTTGTTTGTTTGGCTGGCAGCGTATATCTATCTGCTGTATAGAAAGGTGGTAGCAGATGACGCGAAACCGGCTTGAAGAAATTAAAAAACTGCTCAATCAATACAGCTACGAATATTACGCGCTTGACCAGCCAAGTGTCAGCGATGCAGTGTACGACAGCTTAATGATAGAACTAAAAAGTATCGAAGCAGCGCATCCAGAGTGGATTACGCCAGATAGCCCAACGCAGCGGGTTGGCAACAAGCTGCTTGAAGGTTTTCAAAAAGTTCGTCACGAGCGGCGGATGGTTAGTCTGAATGACGTGTTTGATAAGAGCGAAATCGAAGTGTGGATTGAGCGTACTGATAAATTGATGCCGGGGCATAAACATGAATTTTTTACCGATATTAAGATGGACGGTTTGGCGTGCGCGTTGATTTATATTGACGGCGTGTTGACCCAGGCAGTGACGCGCGGCGATAGTTTTATCGGCGAGGATGTGACGAACAATGTGCGGACTATTAAAAACGTACCGTTGCGGCTGCATGAGGCGCCAGGCTTTGAACAATTTTTGCGCGGGCGGACAGAAATTCGCGGCGAGATTGTGATGCTGAAGCGCGATTTCGCGGCGCTAAACGAGAGACAAAAAGCCTTGGGGCAGCCAGAATTTGCTAATCCGCGTAATCTGGCGGCAGGGACAATCCGCCAGCTCGATCCAGCGTTGGTGGCAGTGCGGCCATTACACTTTCGCGGTTATGACGTACTTCGTAATGACGACGCTGAGGTGCCGACCAACAGCTTTGCTTACGAGGTACTGACTGCTCTAGGAATTACTCGCAATCAGCAGGCGAGTGTTTTTACTACTTTAGCTGGTGTGATGAACTTCGTTAACGAGTGGGATGACAAGCGGCACGATTTGCCGTTTAATACTGATGGTTTGGTAATTAAGATCAATGACCGAGCGTTGTATGAAAGTCTCGGGTTAGTTGGTAAAAATCCGCGCGGCGCGGTCGCTTACAAATATGCTGCTGAGCAGGCCACGACCATCGTTCGCGATATTGTTATTTCTATCGGTCGAACCGGTGCGGCCACGCCAGTAGCAGTGTTTGACCCGGTGGTGGTAGCCGGTACGACGGTACAGCACGCTAGCCTACATAACGCTGACGAAATTGCCCGGCTGGATGTGCGCCGCGGCGATACAGTAGTGATTTTCAAGGCGGGCGACATCATTCCGCAGGTGCAAACCGTACTGAAAGAATTGCGACCGGCAGATGCTAAACCAATTGATTATCCAGCAGAACTGGCGCGCCAATATCCAGAACTAGAATTTGTACGGCCAGCGGGCGAGGCGGTGTATCGGGTTAAAGGTTTGAGCGGCCCACTGATTTTGAAGCGGTCTCTGGCGCACTTTGCCTCCAAAGGCGCGCTGGATATTGATACGCTGGGCGAGAAAAATGTCGAGGCGCTGGTCGAGGCTGGGCTGGTTAATGACTTGGCGGATATTTACCGGTTGACGAAAGATGATTTGCTGCAGCTGGAGCGTTTCGCTGAGGTTTCTGCGCAAAAGCTCATTGATGCCATTGCTGCCAAAAAGCAGCCAGCCCTGGAGCGGTTTTTGTTCGGCCTCGGCATTCGTCATGTCGGCGCGCAGACGGCGATTGATCTGGCAAACCACTTTGAGAGTATCGAAAAATTAAGCCAGGCAACTATCGATGAGTTACGCGAAGTGGACGGCGTGGGTGAGATTGTGGCTGAGTCGATCGTGGCGTGGTTCGCTGATGAGGATAATCTAGGGCTGCTTGAAAAATTTGCTAACCTTGGCGTGACGCCACAGTTTAGCCAAAAATCCGACCGCCTGGCTGGCCAAAGTTTCGTTATCACTGGTACTCTGCAGTCGATGGGGCGTGAAACTGCTGCGGAAAAAATCCGCGAACTCGGCGGAACCTTTCAAACCGCTGTTGCAAAAGATACAACATATTTAGTAGCCGGTGGTAAAGTCGGCGCCAGTAAATTGAAAAAAGCCGAACAATACGGCACCAAAATTATTGACGAGCAAACATTATTAGAACTCATACAGTAACGGAGGCATAACCATGATACAGCAACCACATCGCGCCCTCACCATCAAACCCGCCGACATGGTTGTATTCACGGCGATGTCGAAAAAGTATTTTTACATGAGATTTTTGGTAACGAAATTTGTGCTTGACCAGGGCGTTGTGCCGATTAATCCATTTACCAGTTTTGACTATTTTTTGCTCGACGTGGTAGAGCGTGACACGGTGCGGCGCGCCAATAATACACTGATGGCGCGCGCTGATGAACTGTGGGTATTCGGCGATATTGCTGATGGCGTGCGGGCGGAAATAGTTCAAGCCTGGCAGCAACATAAAACCGTCCGATTTTTTGCGTTTTGTGGCGACAAACACATTTACGAAGTCGCGATTAACGATGTAGTGTATGAAGATGGTGTCGAGTCTTTAACTCATATAGGAGAATAAGATGAATAATGATACCGCCAACCTAAAAACTATCAGAGTCATTCGCCAGAATCATAGGTTTGTGGTCAGCGAAGTAGATTGGCTTGGCGAGCGTGTGTTTTGCAAGCAGTCGCAGCCCGGGGTGACTGGCAAAGATGAAATATTGCGAGAAGCGAATGGTTTGCGAACTTTTGATAAATTGACTCGTAATTTTAACGATATACCATTTTCTGTACCAAAGTTGCTGCATTATGACGATATGAAAATCTTAACGCAATTTATCGACGGATGGACGCTAGAGCTAGCCGACGTGCCTAATGACTTTTTTGTACAAAGTTTCGTGCAAATGGATCGCTATTTTCGCAGTCAGAAACGCCGTCGCTCGCGCTGGTCGCAACAAAATAAAGACGGAGAATATATTTGGCAGAAGCTAGAACGAATTATATCCGGGTTTAATTTAGAAGTGATACCGCCGGAAATATTTCGGGCTAGTTTGGAGTTCTTGCGTGATAATTATAGCTTGTGCGAAGCTCGACCAATGCATGCGGATTTTACCGAAAATAATCTGTTGTATGACGGCGATAAATATTGGCTAGTTGACTTCGAGAGTTTTCGTGATGATTGGCCGCGCTGGTACGATGTAGTTAATTTTACGTACAACCGCGAGATGGAACGCCCCGAAACTGCCAAACGTATGTGCAATATTCGGCGTTTGGTCATTGAGCAGTTGGGCGAGGAGCCGACGACTCAGCGAGAAATCGCTTGTATCAAGATCGTACGCGGTTTATCGTTAATTATTGAACACATGACTCTCGGCGGGCGTAATCACGCAGCGATAGTTCCACTCGACAACGCGTTGCGCCAGAGGATTATAACTTCTTTTACGAAGCTTTTGCCAGCTAGATGATAAAATAGGATTATGAAAAAGCATAAAATATTCTGTTCGTATGCTTTTACTGGCGAGGACAAACTGAAAGTTGAAGCGCGTATGCGCCGGGTGGTCGATTTGCTCGAGGGCTGCGGGCATGAGGTTTATTGTAATTTGTTTGATGGCGCGACCGAAAGCTACGGCAGCCCGCGTCAGTTTTTGCGGCGAGCAATTGATCAAATGAATGAGTGCGACAAAATACTAGCGATTCAAACTTCGCCGCGCCGCAGTGAAGGTATGCTGATAGAAATCGGCGTCGCCATGGCTCGCAATAAGTCAATCCTGTTGGCGCAGCACCAGAGCGCTGCGGGCAAATCGTATTTACCAGATCTCGCTAACCGGACGCAAACCTGGCATAGCGAGAGCGAGCTAGATACTGCTATTATTACTCTAATAAAATCTGAATGCGATTAATCATGACAGAACCAAAGAAGCTATCTTTCAATGAAACTTTAAAAGCTTTTGGCACGGTGGCGATAACGACTTATAAAGCTTCTCCGCTGGCGGCGATTACCAAAATAATCGGTACGATTATCGGTTCGGCTATTCCGTTAGTTACTGTGTTTGTGGCCGCACAAGCGACAACTTATTTGGCGGCTGGCTTCGCTGGTGACGAGCAAGCAGGCGCAAGGGCAATTTGGTGTGTTGCAGCGACTGTGATGCTGGGAATTCTTATGATGGCGTGGAATAGTTTGCAAAATTATATAGATCAATTCACTTCGTATAAAATCAACTCGGCTATTAGCGACCAGCTGTACGAGCATTTTGTTAGTATTGATTTTTGGCGTTATGACGACAAGGACACTGCCGACATGTTTGATAAGGCGCAAAGTTTTGTTTCGTTTTTCTCGCGCTTCTTCGATGCTATGGCTAGGATAATTGCGTCAATTGTTAGTGTAATAGTAGCGTTAGCCTCGCTATTTTCTGTTAGCTGGTGGGTTGGCTTGATATTATTTTTAGCGATTATTCCTAGCGCAATAGTTCAGTTAAAGTTGTCGCGTTTGCAGACAGAGCATTGGCGTAAATATACCGAAGCTCGGCGCCGCAGTGATTCAATTTCTTGGAATGTAATGCAGCCGCAAAATTTGGCGGAACTGCGTATTTATAACGCAGCGCGCTATATGTTAGATATGCGAGCGAAGTGGCGCGACAAAGATCAGCTCGAGCGTATTCAATTTGAGCGCGCTTATATTATCAAACGGTTGGCAGCCGACGTTGTCGAAGCAGTAGCTCAGCTAGTTGGACTATTATCGATTGTTCTGCAAATTATCCATCGTGTTCAGCCAATCGGCCAGTTTGTCCTGGTCGAGCAAATGATGTCGAGAGCGCTTAGCGATATGGGCAGTTTAATTGCGCAGTTCAATAGCATTGATCAGGATATTGCAGCGATGGTTGATTTCCAAAAGTTTATGCAGTTGCCGAGAAACTTGAACAAAGGTCGGGAGCTGCCTGAACCGCCGCAGGCGATTGAACTGCGGAATGTTTCGTTTCGTTATCCCAAAAACAACAAGCTAGTGTTAAGCGATATTAACATGAAAATTCGCGCTGGCCAACGGATTGCTATTGTCGGCGAAAATGGCGCTGGCAAATCGACGCTTATTAAATTACTGCTGGGGTTGTATCAGCCAACGCGCGGCCAGGTCTTGCTTGATAACGTGTCGCTGGCGGATATTAATAAGAGCTCGTGGCACAGCTATCTCGGAGTGCTGCAACAAGATTTCATAAAATATCGATTTGCAACAGCTTACGAGAACGTTGTGTATGGAGACGTTCAGCGCAGCTATGACGAGCAGCATTATCAAAGATCAATCAAGCAGGCTGAAGCCAACGCTTTCATTGATAAATTGCCCAAGAAGCGCGATACGATTCTCGGGCAATGGTTTGAGCATGACGATGGTACTAACGGCGTCGATTTGTCGGGCGGACAATGGCAGCGGTTAGCATTGGCGCGTAATTTTTATCGCCAGGCGCCAATTGTTATTCTAGACGAACCAACTAGCGCTATCGATGCCTTGGCAGAATCAAGGATTTTCGCTCGGCTATTTGGCAAGCATGGCAATACCATCATCGCTATCAGCCATCGTTATACAACTATCAAAAAAGCCGATGTTGTCTATATGATGCAAAACGGCAAGATTGTCGAGCAGGGCAGTGTTGACGAATTAGTAGCTCGCCGGGGTGAATTTTATAAGATGTTCGCTAGTCAAATTGAATAAGCGCTTGCAATTTACTAAACGTTGCGCGATAATATGCTTATGCTGGTACGCAATGGGGCCGCCCTGTTGCGAAAACAAACATTATACCAACGCCGTGCCCCGGGTGGGCGCGTAGCAGCACAAACCGCTACTAGAAATTGTAGCGGTTTTTTGATATTGTAGATGGGGAGAGAACTTTTGGGGCATTAGCTAGTTTGGAGAGTCTTTAGCGGTATGTTACGCGAGTACTCTAGCCAAATTGGTAAATGTCTCGTAGAGTAAGCTCTGGGGCATTAGCTCATTTGGGGAGCCTTCAGCAGAAATATTGCGCAAGCGCTCTAGCCAAATTGGCAACTGTCCTGTAGTAGTTTGGGGCATTAGCTCATTTGGCTAGAGCGCTTCGCTGGCAGCGAAGAGGTGACCGGTTCGAATCCGGTATGCTCCACCACGGACCTTTAGCTCAGTTGGCTAGAGCGCACGATTCACATTCGTGAGGTCGCAGGTTCAAGCCCTGCAAGGTCCACCAATTTAGGCGTAAACGGTTTTTGGGAATAGTTATCCTTGTAAACAACTTAGCCACAAGCATGGGGATATAGCTCAGCTGATAGAGCGCAGCATTCGCATTGCTGAGGTCGAGGGTTTGAGTCCCTCTATCTCCACCAAAATAGTATCAAAACGGCAGCGTAATAATGGACGCTGCCGTTATTTTGACTTTTCAATCCTATGGTGCTTCTGATGTTTGCTATAATGAGGCAGATGAATATCATAGCGACGATTAATAAAAACACAGCGTTCTTTTACTGGCTGCAAACAGTTTCTAAGTGGGATACATCGTATGCGTTTGAGCATCCACTATTTACTTATTATTACCAAGTTATTCAACCTGCCGATAATCTTATTTTGTTGCAAGTACGCACTATTATACAGTCAGATCCTAATCCTTACGATATTTTGCGGAAGTTATATGGCGGAGAATTTGACGATGAAAAATCTCGTTTAATTGCTCATATTTCTTCTCCTCTTGTGGATAGGTTCGACAGTATTTGGCAAGATTGTCATGAAAACCTTGGCATATGGCGTGATGTTGTAAATGATTTTTCATATAATGATTTGTATATGCAATTGCAGAAAATAGCTGTTTTTCTAGGGTTGGAAAAGCAAGCTATAAAAGACAACGTCATATTTTTATTGCCGCCGCGATTAAAAGCGAGCAGTCCTGCTGGACATAAAATTAGTAGTAGTGACTTTATACTCCTGCGACCACCTTATTCATTTAATGACCAGAAAAAAGAGGCTGTCAGAATCGTCATACTTCACGAGTATGCGCATGGACTAATTCAGCAATCAAAATTATTTCAAGAAGCGGGCAGATTATCATATGAGACGCTTATCCTTCCGAAGAAGCTTATAGCACCTGCTGGTTATACGTGGCGCTCGGTGTATAACGAGCTTTTAGCTTATTGTATCGCTAGCCGCACAATCGGTGGGTATTTAAGTCCTCAACTTACTGGAAGGCCTTATCCGGCTGTCGATGAGGTGCGCCCATCGTTTGAGAGATTGCTTGCCAAGCGAAAACCAACGTCAAATCAGATTATCAATTGGGCAAGTTTGCATATGTTACCAAAACTGACCGATTATATTGAAGGGGGAAAACTGATTGATGCTGCTATATTTGAGCCGGCGATTAAAGTAGTTGGCGAACTGCACAAATCTTGACATAACTTAGCCCCTCTGCTATACTCTCCAGAGGTCAATACGTTGCTTTTGCCCTGGCAAAGCGTAATGTTGTAAATATAAGACACCCTAGTTGCACCGATAACGCGCAACTTTTTTGTTGCAAAAAAATCATTAACCAAAGGAGGAATATGCCCCGCACTAAGCGAGAAGGAATATTTTATGGCGTCGTGATGGCGTTTACAATGTCGATGTTTATGAATTTGCTGAACACGTTTTTGCATGCTGGCGTGTCGATGCAATCGCTAGGAAGAGCGCTGATACTACAGCCAGTGATTCTTGCCATTGTCATGGCGGTTGAAGGTTTAGTTGTGTCGAATCTGGCGCAAAAAGCTATGAAGCGGTTTGTCCGGGCGAAGGACAGCGCGGAGGCTCATACGCTGGCGCGAACGGTGTGCATGGTGACGGGTATGTCGCTGGCGATGAGCTTGATCGGGCTGGTCTTGGCAGGTGCGCCGCTAGCTGAGCTGCCGCTGCGCTTTGTCTCGGCATGGCCGATGAATTTCTGCGCGGCGTTCTGGTGGCAAATATTAGCTGCTGGGCCGATTGCGCGCATGGCGCTTAAGGCAGTGCGGGCGTATCGCTCAGAAAAAATTTCAATGGTTATTGATTAGTTGTGATGTTATTCTTACGCGTAACATTTCCAAATCTTACGCCCATGATTTTCAAATCTTCCACGTATGATCCCTGAATCTTCCGCGTGAGATTTTTCCGCCTGGCGCGTATAATAGAAGCATGGGACGAATACCGCTGGCCGAGCAGATGCGGCCGCAAACGCTGGATGAGGTGATTGGACAAAGCCACCTGCTGGGCGAGGGCGAATTGTTGCGACAGATTGCTCGGCGCGGCGAGCCGGTTAGCTTGATTTTGTGGGGGCCGCCGGGGACGGGCAAAACGACGTTAGCGCGGATTATTGCCCGCGAAGTCAATGCCGAATTTATTGAGCTGTCAGCCGTGACTAGTGGTAAAAAAGACGTCGAACGGGTGATTGAGCACGCTCGGCAGAACTGGAATTTGGGGCTACGGACAATTTTGTTTGTTGACGAAATCCATCGCTTCAACAAGGCGCAGCAGGACGCGTTTTTGCCGCATGTTGAGAGCGGGCTGATTACTTTGATTGGCGCGACCACTGAGAACCCGAGCTTTGAGGTGATCACGCCGCTGCTTAGCCGGACGCGGGTGCTGGTGCTGCACCAACTGACCAAAGATGAAATTATACTGGTATTGAAGCGAGCGCTGAAAGTTTTGAAACAAACCAAGCGGGTGTCGCCCAAGGCTCTAGACTATTTGGCGGAATTGGCGGACGGCGACGCGCGGGTGGCGCTGGG
>CAUTSQ010000005.1:0-32858 GCA_963541395.1 uncultured Candidatus Saccharibacteria bacterium
TCGCCTGCCGGATTTATATGCAGAGAAATGCCATCAAAATCACCTGCCACATATTTTTGCTGCGCAAACCACTGCCGCACTGCAGCCGCCAGCTCGTCGTGCGGCGCATTCTGGAAGCTGGCAACAATCGCCGCAATCTGGCCGTCATAGGTTGTCACCTGCGTTTTGCCGTCATACGGCCATTTCTCATACAAAAAGCGGTTCAAGGCCCGCGCCAAAGCATACTCTAGCGGCAATAATTCTGGCGTCTCAGTGCAAGCATAACCAATCATTACTCCTTGATCGCCAGCACCGCCCGCGTCCACGCCCTGGGCAATCTCTGGGCTCTGGCGTGCAATCCGCTCAATAATTTCCACATCGCCGCCAGCCAGCCGCCGCGCAATCTGCTTGACGTCAACTAGCTCGCTCGACGATACTTCGCCGGTTAGAAACAGTGCACCATGGCCGCCGCAAGCTTCAATCGCCACTCGGGCTTGCGGGTCTTTGGCAAGATACGCGTCCAGAATAGCATCGCTGATTTGGTCGCAAATCTTGTCCGGATGTTTCGGCGAAACGCTCTCGGCAGTACGATATACTGCTTGATTATTAGATTCTACAGACATAAAAACTCCTTTCTATCTGCCCCGCTACAAGTCCAAGAAAGGAGCTGCAAAGACAATATCTCTCCTGGTCAAGCAGGCTGGAATTAGCACCTTGCTGCAAAGGCAGGTTGCCGGCGAGTCATCAGGCCAGTCCCTCGTCGCACTCTGGATATTAAATTATTAACAAGTTCATTATAACACGCCTCACCCCGCCAAATCTAGATCGACAGTAAAACAGCCAAGGCTCTCGCTATAGACGAACGCCCGCCCGCGCTTTGTTCGCCCACTCATCCGCTAGCTCGTTCTGCTCGTGGCCGACGTGGCCGCGTACCCAAACCATCTTCGGTTGCGTCGATTGGTAAAGCGCGTACGCTTGCTGCACGAGATCAAGATTCTTAATTTCGCCGCCTTTTTTGCGCCAGCCTTTAGCAGCCCAGCCTGGCGCCCACTTGGTCAACACATTGATCCAAAATTCGCTATCGCTATGAATTTCACACGGCTCATCGCCAGCTAACTCCATCGCTGCAATCAGTGCCATGCCCTCCATGCGAATATTCGTCGTCTGTCCGTCTTCGCTGCCCAAAGCTACCGGCTGGCCGTTTTCAATTACCGCGTAGCCGCCTGGGCCCGGATTTGGGCTAGCGCTGCCGTCTGTAAAAAATACTCTCACTTCTTCCCCGCTTTCTAGATGTCGCGCACTGGCCGCAGTAGCTTCAGCTCGTCTGGCATATACCACTTGCTGCCACGATTATCTTGTTCATATTTATACTCTATCATGTGATCAGCCTGAAAATAGTCGCCCGTACCAACAATCTTGTACTGAATATACATTTTACGCACCGAATCGCTCTGCGGCATCGGCCCGCGATACAAACGCAGCTCAAAAATCTCGCCTGGCTTGAGAAATTTATTCAAGTCGCCTCGCTGCCCTAATATCTCATATTTATCAAGCTCTACGTCAAAGCTCGCGTGGTTGCGAATATGAGCCCACACCTCGAGGTACTTATTGTCGCCCGACGGATGCGCCTCGGTGCGCTCAACCTCTATCTCGGGAATCACTTTTTGCCCGTTAGCCGAGTGATATTGATCGGGCTGAGGCTTACTGTCTGACTTCCTAGTATCTGCAGCAACCCCTGAAATGTCTTTATCGAAGTTATTTTCGTCCCTACTGCCGCGATTATCTTGCGGCGAGACCATATCATTATTATTAAGACGCGCCAAATATTCGTCATCACCATCCGGCTCGCCAAAAATTAAATCACGCAACCATCCCATACATCTATTGTACCGTATTTAGACAAAGCTACACATACGCTATATATAGCGCCGCTATATATAGCGTATGTACTGCCGTGGAAAAATCAGGGAAATCTTCGAGACACGCTAGACTACTGTTATTTTGCTTATGTTTGGCACTCTTGACACGCGAGTGCCAACCAATTACAATAAAATATAGAGCAAAAGCTCGCCAAACCATAAACGAAAGGAGTAATACAAATGAGTAAACTCGTTCGATTCGACCCGTTTGCCGAAATGGATGCCCTGCAGCGCCATTTCTTTAATGACGACAACTGGATGCCGCGCCAAGTGCGCTCGGTCGGCTTACCTACCACTGATGTTTACATGAAAGATAACGCGCTAGTCGTCGAGGTTCATCTGCCGAAATTCGATGAAAAAGACGTCAATATTTCTGTCGAAAACGGCAACTTGGTCATCCAAGCCCAACGGCACGAAAAAGAAGAAGACAAAGAAAAGAAGTACGTCGTACGCGAGTCGAGCAGCAGCTTCTACCGTAGCGTCCAGCTGCCAGAGCGCGCTGACGCCGATGCTATCGAAGCACACCTGGACGACGGCGTCCTGAAAGTCACCGTGCCAGTCACGCCAGCGCCAGAGCCAAAGAAAATTACCGTCAAATCACGCGGCAAGAAGAAAGAGTAAGCCTTTCTCAGCTTTGGCCGTCAAGAAGGCCTCGGGATTACCCGAGGCCTTTTGCTAATAACGAAATCGCAGTCTAGCTAGAAAGCGTCAAACTATTCCGCGTATTTTTCAACGAACCGCCGCAATATCTTGACCGGCTCGGTTACCAATTCCGATTCGCGGTACGCCGCATCGATTAGATCTTGAGCTTCCTCCGGCGCGAAATAGCCGGCGTGCTT
The DNA here is from genome assembly GCA_963541395.1 of uncultured Candidatus Saccharibacteria bacterium. GTDB lineage: Bacteria > Patescibacteriota > Saccharimonadia > Saccharimonadales > Saccharimonadaceae > Saccharimonas. Next base: position 2,738 of record CAUTSQ010000005.1, read on the forward strand.
ATAGATATTAATCCGCAGCGCCAGGCCATCAGCATCAAGCTCAGGATGAAACTGCGCCGCATAAACATTTTTCCCAGCGCGCAGCAACTGTATGCAGGTCTCAGAACGTGCTAGCACCACGCTGTTCGGCGGCGCCGTGTCTGTCCCCTCTTTATGCCCGACGAAGCCGCGAAAACTAGCCGGCAAGCCAGCCAGCAGCGGATCGCCCTGCGCTTCCGGCGTCAAATTTATATCCACCGCGCAAACCGGCTCACCATGATCGAAATCCGTCCGACCACCCAGCGCCGTTACCAGCGCCCCCACACCCAAGCAAGTGCCTAAAAACGGCTTATCCTCGGCTGCAATCCGGCGAAGCAGCGGCATGATATAATCTTCAAACTGCAATTGTTCCGGCGATTTTTCCTCTGGCGGATAAGCAAAATTAGCCGGCCCGCCGCCCATAAAAATACCGCTATAATCATCCAAATTAACTGGCGAGAACTCGCCGCGGTCAAGCCGCAAGCGCTGCAGCTGCTCCGGCTGCAAACCGCCAAACTTCAAAAAAGCTGCATACTCGTCGTCAGACGCTTCGTCCTCGGGACGGGATTGTAAAAGAAGAAAAGGTTTTGTCATGAACTAAGTGTAACACGCCGGAGACTAATCGGCCAACGTCGGCGAATTACGAATCGCCGCAATTATCGGATTTTATATCTATATATCGCGAACCGGCCGTATCAATTTAAGACTATCTGGCATATACCACTTATTACCCTGGCTGTCTTGCTCGTATTTGTAATTAATCGTATGATCGGCCTGAAAATAATCGCCGGTGCCGACAATTTTATACTGGATATACATCTTACGGACTGAATCATTCTCAGGCATCGCGCCTCGGTACATCCGCAGCTCAAAAATCTCGCCCGGCTTGAGAAATTTATTCAAATCGCCCCGCTGCCCCAGCAGCTCATATTTATCTAGCTCAATATCAAAACTAGCGAGGTTGTGGATATACGCCCATATTTCAAGGGATTTATTATCGCTAGACGGCTGCGCTTTAATCCGCTCGACCTCTATTTCAGGAATTATTTTTTGCCCGCCAGCCAAGTGGTACTGATCAGGTTTCTGCTCGCTAGCCGCCGGCGTTTCATCCGGTTTATTTTCAACGCCGCCATTACCCTCCTGCGGCAATCCCATACCGCCCGCACGACTACTATCGCCTATACTTTTAATACTGCTAATACGCGCCAAATACTCGTCATTTGGTTCGCCAAAAATTAGGTTACGCAGCCAGCCCATGCAGCCAGTATAACGCATCAGAATAAAACTGCCCATACGCTATATATAGCGCCACCATATATAGCGTAGGCTGGTATGTGGAAAACTCTGGAAAACTTTTTGCCTACGCTAGACTACTGTTATTTTGCTTATGTTTGGCACTCTTGACATGCGAGTGCTAACCAATTACAATGAAATATAGAGCAAAAGCTCGCCAAACCATAAACGAAAGGAGTAATACAAATGAGTAAACTCGTTCGATTCGACCCGTTTGCCGAAATGGATGCCCTGCAGCGCCATTTCTTTAATGACGACAACTGGATGCCGCGCCAAGTGCGCTCGGTCGGCTTACCTACCACTGATGTTTACATGAAAGATAACGCGCTAGTCGTCGAGGTTCATCTGCCGAAATTCGATGAAAAAGACGTCAATATTTCTGTCGAAAACGGCAACTTGGTCATCCAAGCCCAACGGCACGAAAAAGAAGAAGACAAAGAAAAGAAGTACGTCGTACGCGAGTCGAGCAGCAGCTTCTACCGTAGCGTCCAGCTGCCAGAGCGCGCTGACGCCGATGCTATCGAAGCACACCTGGACGACGGCGTCCTGAAAGTCACCGTGCCAGTCACGCCAGCGCCAGAGCCAAAGAAAATTACCGTCAAATCACGCGGCAAGAAGAAAGAGTAAGCCTTTCTCAGCTTTGGCCGTCAAGAAGGCCTCGGGATTACCCGAGGCCTTTTGCTAATAACGAAATCGCAGTCTAGCTAGAAAGCGTCAAACTATTCCGCGTATTTTTCAACGAACCGCCGCAATATCTTGACCGGCTCGGTTACCAATTCCGATTCGCGGTACGCCGCATCGATTAGATCTTGAGCTTCCTCCGGCGCGAAATAGCCGGCGTGCTTATAGATATTAATCCGCAGCGCCAGGCCATCAGCATCAAGCTCAGGATGAAACTGCGCCGCATAAACATTTTTCCCAGCGCGCAGCAACTGTATGCAGGTCTCAGAACGTGCTAGCACCACGCTGTTCGGCGGCGCCGTGTCTGTCCCCTCTTTATGCCCGACGAAGCCGCGAAAACTAGCCGGCAAGCCAGCCAGCAGCGGATCGCCCTGCGCTTCCGGCGTCAAATTTATATCCACCGCGCAAACCGGCTCACCATGATCGAAATCCGTCCGACCACCCAGCGCCGTTACCAGCGCCCCCACACCCAAGCAAGTGCCTAAAAACGGCTTATCCTCGGCTGCAATCCGGCGAAGCAGCGGCATGATATAATCTTCAAACTGCAATTGTTCCGGCGATTTTTCCTCTGGCGGATAAGCAAAATTAGCCGGCCCGCCGCCCATAAAAATACCGCTATAATCATCCAAATTAACTGGCGAGAACTCGCCGCGGTCAAGCCGCAAGCGCTGCAGCTGCTCCGGCTGCAAACCGCCAAACTTCAAAAAAGCTGCATACTCGTCGTCAGACGCTTCGTCCTCGGGACGGGATTGTAAAAGAAGAAAAGGTTTTGTCATAACCTTTAGTATAACGCCTTTTAAACTCAATAGCTACCGTCAAAAATCACGAGGCGTTAAATCTTCGGCCGACTCAACATCGCGAAGCCACGGAAAATACCGGAGCACGTTGTCTTGATGCAGCACTTCTGCCAAGGGTGCTGATTTAACCGTAATATCTTCGCCAGCATCAAGATGCTGCGCTGCTCGATGCAACACTCCCCCTGTAGCCAGGAACAAATAGGTAAACCACTCAATTTTCTTATCCATCTGCACGATATCAAGCAGTCTCCAATTAGCAAAAGTCCAGCCTGTTTCTTCTCTCAGTTCGCGCTGTGCCGCTACTAATACCGACTCGTCGCTAGAGTCAACCCGGCCGACTGGCAAATGGTTATTGCGGATAATCCCGCCTGGCTGCTTTTCGTCGATTACTAGAACATCGCCAGCCTCGTCGAGCGCAATGACCATCACAGTATCTGGACGGCGCAGCATTTCAAAAGTTTTTACGCTACCATCGGGCATCTTTTGCGGCCATTGATGTACTTCATAAATCTCACCTCTAAAAATACAATCTGCTTCCCGAGGAATCAGACGAGCACCTTTCGGCAAAACACGTTCGGTCATCGCTATGCTCTCAACTTTTTCATCAAAATATCATAACCGTCAGTCACCTCATCTTGACGGCTGACGCCTAATTCCGCCATAATGCGCCACAGATCATCGGTTATAGCGGCAGGGTCGGCGTTCTCGCCAGCTAATCGCTCTAATTCCATAAAGTCGCCCAAGCCTTCCACCGAGTCGATACATACTTCCACATCGTTCAGTTTGCCAGTCTGGCGAGTCTTCGACACGTCCGAAAACGGCACGAAACCTAGCTCCTTGACGATAGCGATCATGACGTCTGGATCGCCAACTTCTGTTTCACGCTCAATGCTATCCAGCTGCCCAGTCACTGATCGTTTGAGAGTGAATAACGTCCGCTTTGTTTCATTTTCACCTTGTCCATACGTTTCGGTACGCACCCGCAGCCAAGGCACTGTATTACCGTCGCCGCCAGCTTCTCCCGGCAAACCAAACACTTGATCACGCTGATGCACCGGCTCGCCGAGAGTAACACCCTTACCCGCCAGCGCAGCCAACAACCCTTCTTTATCTTGCAATCTAACTTTTATCTCAATTTCTCTCATATATAAATGATATCACGTTTAGAGTACGTCCACTGGACCGATAATATCCGTATTGCCAAAGTAAAAATCGGTTAAGACCTGCCGCCATGGCGTGCTGGTTGCCGCAGCATATATCATTTTGCCAATATCGCCATGACAAGCCAATAACACCGTTTGATCTGGATGTTGATGCGCCATGAAATCAAGCACCCGCTGGCCGCGAGCCAATAACTCAGGAAAAGTCTCAGCGCCGTCAGGATGCAAAAAATAGGTCACGTTTTCTGCTTTGATGATGTCCGGCGCACAAATTTCCTCAATATCAGCCGCCAGCTTACCAGTCATAATGCCAAAATCACGCTCGATTAAATCATCGTGAACTATCGGCTCGGCAAGGCCCAGCGCTGTCGCTACAATCGCTGCCGTCTCGAAAGCTCGATCAAGCGGCGATGCGTACACCGCGTCAAAAACCAGTTCCCTATCCTTGATGTGACGCGCCAATTGCCGCGCTTGCTGGCGTCCCAAATCAGTCAGCGGCAGGTCGCGATGGCCGTTCAAAATCCCGCGCACATTGTCTTCATTCTGGCCGTGGCGAGCGATATAGATAGTAGTCATAAGCTTTAGTATATCATCTCTGTCAGGCGGCAAGAAACCTCATAGAAACCCTATTTACCACTAAAACTCCTTGTTATCAAACCATTGATACGTCCCGCGAATGACGCTCCAGCCAATCAGCAATCGCATCAATATCGAGATGATCGGTCGCGATGCGGACAGCGAAATTTTCTAGTTCGCCTCGCTGTGCTGTAAAATTATACCCATTCACCTCCAGCAAAGTCAGTCCGGCGAGCATTGCTGTACGCTTGTTACCATCAGCGAACGGATGGTCGCCAATAATCCCGCGCATCAACGCCGCTGCCTTGGCAAATACTGTTGCATATAATTCCTCGCCAAATACTACTTGATGCTGTGTTGACACCGCAGCCTCCAGCCGTCCAACGTCACGCACGCCATCTGCACCGCCGTCTTTGACAAGCACCAGCGCATGAAGCTGCAGAATCTGCTCGAGAGTCAAACTAACCATTAGCGCTTCGCCAAGTGAGAAAAGTCCTCTTTGTATCGCCTAAGGAGCGAGTTTGCAGTTTTGAGCACTTGATTATCGTCAGCCGCCTCCGAACGCTTACGTACCGTGACTTCAATTTCGTCGCCATCGCGAATCCCCAGCGCCCGCAAATCCCGCGCCGGCAGCGTCACGCCGCGGCTTGAACCAATCTTGATAACTTTTTGAATTGTAGTGATTGTCATGCAGATATTATAACAAAATTATAATTTTATTGCAATATACTTTCCCTATTGTACACCGCAAAAACAAATCTACCAACGATACGCGCTATATATTGCATTATGATAGCTCTTGTCCTCTACATAGCTTCTGCCATTTCATATGAGCTCTATAGGCTCGAGCTGGCGCATCCACTTCGCTTTTCTGAAGCAATAACTCCTCAGGGTTAATAAACATTACTTCGTCACCCTCTTCACCTGGCGCAAAGTCAAAATTCTCCGGCCAGACACGGCAATAAAAACAGATTTGATTAGCATCAATCCGCTTAATATACATCTCGTCCGACGCGTCAAAAAGTTGATAACGCAGACTACCCTTGTAGCCAACTTCTTCGTACAGTTCGCGTTTCAGTGACAACTCAATCGTCTCACCAAAATCCATACCACCGCCAGGCAAATCCCAATACGTCCGATCAATTTCCTTGACGACCAAAATCTGCCCAGCGTCGTTATAAATCAAGGCTTTGAGCGAAATGCGATACAGACAATCCAGATGATCGGTGCCATCTAAATTCTGCGTGATGATATGTCCTTTGGTGGTTTTTGTCATGAGAGTCATTATACTACACCCGAACGCCAGATAGCTGATACCATTTCACCTACAGTATATTCTGTCTTTCCAATATCCATGATTAACTACTCATTGGGTGTTAACACGTTGGGGATTATCTAATTGTGATACTCTTTTATTTTACCAGCATATTCAGTCAAAAGACTCTTTGAATAAATCTTTTTATTTCTTGAATTTCTAACTTCTTTCCAAAGAATAGACGCTACTTTTAATTTGTTCGAATAGTTGCGACTATTTTCGTCTGCACAGAAATCCTTTAAAAATTGATTCCATTGACAAACCGAATTATCATACTTGGCATAATCTGATTTCCCATAATAAACCTTTAGCATATCTTGAATTGTAAAACTCAAATCATTTTCTCTCTTTACTTTTCTCCAAGCAGTAGCCATATCAGCAGTAAATTTAAAAGGTGTAATACCTGTTACGGCAGAGAAATATTCTCTAAATTTTGTGTTAAAGGAAAAACCACATTCAAGTAATGGTGTCTCTAAAGTAATATTTTTAACTTGCTTCTTTTCATTTTTTACTGATGACTTTTTAATCAAATTACCATTAAAGTACTGCTCAATAATGTGATTGAGTTCCTGTTTTGTACTTTTATATTCTAATCCTAATGACTTGCATATCTGCGAAAGTTCTTCACGATACCAATAGTATTGATTAAACTCATCAAACGATGTAATTTTATCAAATTCAGGTCTACTTTTTGTCAATCTTTTATCTCCTCACAACCAATTTGCTTTTTCATATTTAGTATCTACAGCTCCTCAACCTTCACCCGTCGCTGCTCCGTCGTATCCCGCTCGCGCACGGTGACGGTGCCGTCCTCCAGCGTTTGGAAGTCGACGACTACGCAGTGCGGCGTACCGATTTCGTCTTGGCGGCGGTAGCGTTTGCCGATGTTGCCGTTGTCGTCCCACATCACCCGGCCGGGGTTGGCTTTGGCGAGCTGGGCGTAGACTTCGCGGGCTTTTTCCACTAGTTCTGGTTTATTCTTCAGTAGCGGCGACACGGCAAATTTGACCGGCGCCAAATGCTCTGGCAGCGCCAAATACACACGCTTTTCACCGTTTTGCTCGTCCTCGCGGTACGCGCCCGACAGCACCGCCATCAGCGCCCGCTCGACACCAAACGACGGCTCGATGACGTGCGGAACAAATTTTGTGTTCGTTCCCTTGACGGTGTATTCCATGCTCTTACCACTGACCCGCTGGATGTTCATCAGGTCAAAATCAGTCCGGTAGGCGATGCCCATCAGTTCCTCGCGGCCAATCGGATAGTCGTATTCGATGTCAATCGTCTTTTTGCTGTAGTGCGCTCGATCCTCCGCCGGCACGTCTAGCTCGTGAATGTGCTCTGGTTTCAAGCCCAATTCTGCCAAAAACGCATGCGTCGCCGCCAGCAGCTCATCAAACGCCTCCTGCCAATGCTCGGGATCGACGAAATATTCAATCTCCATCTGCTCGAACTCGCGAGAGCGGAAGACGAAGTCGCGCGGCGCAATCTCATTGCGAAAGGCCTTGCCCTGCTGAGCGATACCAAACGGTAAATTAGGATAGAAACTATCGACGACGTTTTTGAAATTAGTGAAGATACCCTGGGCTGTTTCCGGGCGAAGATAAGAAATACTATCATCGCTCTCAGTCGCGCCAACGTGCGTTTTGAACATCATGTTAAATGTCCGCGATGTGCTTAGCAGATTACCATCGGGGCTTTTGATGCCGCGCTCAGCAATCACCGCATCCATCTGTTCCATGGTCATGCCATCTACATCAACACCATTATCCTTGAGAATATGATCGGTGCGAAAACGGCGGTGATTGACCGTATCTTCACACAGCGGATCGACGAAAGTATTCACATGCCCACTCGCCTGCCAGACCTTCTGATTCATCAAAATCGCCGCATCAACGCCGTACATATCATCACGCTCATCAACAAACCGGCGCCACCACAAATTCATGATATTACGCTTCAGCTGCACACCCAGCGGGCCATAATCCCAAGTACCAGAAAGACCACCATAGACATCCGAACCCTGATAAATAAAGCCGCGGCGCTTACACAGGCTGATAATATCTTCCATTTTTGCTTGACTCACAAGAAGTCTCCTTTCTCCTCTCTGCGTTGGTGAGCGCGAGCACTTAACTCTTTATGTTTTAGTATAACACGCTTTGGTTTTTGATGGCTTCACTGCAATACGGACAATTCAACAACTAAACGCCCGCATGTTGGCGAGCCAATAACCAGCAACCTGACAATATCTGCTCGACCCCGCCAATTTGCGCCACCAGTCGCAACGATTTATTCGCTGCTAAGCGCAAAAACTTAATATGATCAGCAGTAAGCTCTCCTTGTTCGCTTAACCGCAAGCCTCGCTCAATCGAATCGTACATGTAGCGCTTTTGACGATCAAGCGGCTGGCCAGCAACATCGTTCACCAAACTCAGCTCATAGCCTGTTAGCTCAGCGTAGCGCAAATAAAACCATACTTGCACCAACTGCAAAGAAACTGCATCGCCCAAGCCTGCCAGCGTCTCGCTTAGCACTTCAAACCATTCTGGAATATCGACATCGCGGCTGGCGCGTTCAACCAGTTTGATACATTCATAACCAAATTGCAAGCGATCATAATCTTGCAAAATCTGGCGGTAAAAACGATCAAGCCGCGCCTGCGTAATCGTGTACAGGCTACCTTTGCCGCGGCGCAACACTACATCGCTAACCGCAAACAGCTCGATGCCGCCCGCCAAGCGACTTTTCTCGCGCCGCACGCCACGCGCTATAGCACTGCGTTGCCCTAGCGGCGTTAATAGCGTCAAAATGCGATCTGCCTCGCCGTAATTCGTCCGGCGCAGCACTATCGCTTTAGTACGTTCAATAGCAGTCATACTACCGCCTCTCGCACCGCTTTGGCAATATCATCTGGGCGCATCGATACTTTATCTAACAATAATTTCACACCGTACGGACGCAGCTGCTCGAGAGTAACGTCATTTGCGCTTGTTGTACACACGACAACAGGGATGCGGCTTAAATCTTCATGCGATTGCAGCTCGTGCAGCAATACTAAGCCGTTTGGGCCCGGCATAAATAAGTCAAGAATAATTACCTCGGGCCGAAAACTATCTATCAAATCAAGTGCTTCTATAGCATTCGGAGCGCTCTGTACTGCCATGCCGTCACGCTCAAGACGCCGCGCAAATAACTTTGCCAGCCACTCGTCATCGTCGACTATCAGCGCCCGCGTCACAGTAACCTCAGCTGCGTCGATGCTGGCACATCAACATAAAAAGTTGCGCCATCGCGGTGTCGAATGACACCAATTTGCGCGCCGATTGCCAAGGCAAATTCGTTAGCTATAAACATGCCCAGTCCGCTGCTGCCTGGACGGTTGTGCAGCGGCAGCGGCTCGCGTACTCCCCGGCGCAGCGCCCGCCAGGCTCGCGCTGGAATCGCCGGCCCAAAATCGCGTACTCCAATTCGTATCCGTTGATTATCAGCAGCTCGCACTGAAATCGCCACCGACGAGTCATCAGCGCTATAGTGCAGCGCATTATCAGCGAAGTTAGCCACAATCCGCCGCAACAAATCGCGGTTAGCCACTATCAACCGCCGGCGAGACATCAACTGCGCCTTTAAAGATTTATTATGAGCATGATATAACGGCTGGAGTTCATTAATCACCTCTTTGCAAATACCAGCTGCATCAACCGCCTCTAGCGTGAATAGCGCGCTTTCTAGGCGGTGAGCTCTGGTCAAATCCGTTGTCAAACGCAGCGCTTTTTCGGCCGTTAGCGTAATTCGCTGCGCCAAGACATCCCGCTCAAGCGCCGTATACTCCCCTGCTTCTAGCTCAATCGCCAACTGGCGAATCAGAGCAAGCGGCGCTTTCAGCTCGTGCGCCGCCACTGTAAACGACGGTGAATCTGCCCACAAACCAGCCTGCGCCTTACCCTCCTGCATACACCTAGTTTAGCATGCTGCAGCAGGCTGTTCTAGCACAAGCAAAACACTTATTCGTTGAATTTGAGAGTCTTCAGCAGCTTCTCATAGTCAGCAGTGAAAACGTCGCCGTCAGTACGCATCGTCAGTGTACGATCGCGCATCTTCAACAGCACTGCCGTACCGTAAGTGTCCTTGTCAAAATTACCGACCAGCTTGGTGCCCGTATGCTTGCCATCGTTGTAAACACTCGACTTCAGGTCGCCTCTTTTAATTAACGGATCGTAAGTAGACACAGATTTGTCATAAGTTTTTTGCTCAATTGTTATCCTCAGGGCAATCTTCGACTCTCTGGTAATTGGCGGGATTGTCACTGGGTTCAAATAGGCTTCATAAGTCACGCCGCCGCCCTTGCTAATATCGGTTGCCTGATAAGCACTCCAAGTCTTGGGATATTCAAACGTCAAGGCGCCGTAATCCGACGGCCCGTTAAACTGCCGATTCGGTTCTTTCTCGCGCTTTTCGAAGTCGCTCTCTAGCTTCTCGCTATTCTCTTTGACAGCTTGAGCTTTAGCTGTCTCGATTTTCTCGTCGACGTTTTCTTTCTGGTCGAGATATTGCATATATGACCAAATACTAAAACCGCCAAACCCCAGCACCAGCACTACCAATACCGCAATAGCGACAATACTGCCAGTGATGGCGCCTTTTTCTGTATGATGCCTGCTCTTCATGCTTACGATTATACTTTGTCGAGGCTAAATATGCAAAGGTTTAACTTTGCGGCTGTAGCAAATAGAGATTGTGTGCGCCCACAGTCTTGTGCAAAGCAAGTCCGGCCGCCTCAAAACCGTAGCTCAACAGCCAAATATCATGTCTAAGGCGGTTAGTCTCATGCTGTAAATATTGAACCATCTTGGCGATATCACGACCGTCGCCAAAAAGATAAACGACCGTCGTCTCGTCCGGCAGCGGCGTACGCCAAAAATTAGCTAGCCGCACCGACACTTTCTCGTCGTGCCGCGATAACCAACGTGAAATCAGTACTAGCAGCGGTTGTAGTTCGTAACCAATCGCCCGTGCGCCGCGGCGGCTCGCTTCGCGCAGCACTACGCCGTCGCCCGAGCCAACATCCACCAACACGTCGGTTTTTTTGAGCCGATATAGCTCGTCAAAAGCCTTTTGCAAGTCGCGGCGCCGCGACGGTACATACGGCGCGCCCGTGAAAGCCACAAAGCCAAACAGCAGCACCACGGCCGCAATGGCGGTGAAAATCACGCGAATTTTTCCTTGAGGACGGTAATTTTATTGCGCAAGCCGTTCAAATCTTTTTCGATATCGCTAGCTAGTTTCTCGGCCGCTTGGTAGCGCTCTATCGCCTGTTCAATATCGAAGTCATCGCTTTCAAACCACGCCACCATCTGGCGCAGCTCTTCAATTTTTTGGTTGATAGTTTTCTCATTTTTGCTTGACATTTTTAACCTCCGCTTTGATAATTATTTTTTCTTCCTCAATACTAATAACTTCGCCTATTTCGGTCGAACCGCGCACAATCGCGTAACCGCGCGCCAGCGCCAACTGCGGATTGTACGCCGCCAAAATCCGCTGAAATTGCTTGATTTCGCTCGTTAAGACGTCAGTTCTGCTATCTAGATGTAGCAACGCGCGCTGCCGTAAGCTATCAATTTCACTACCTAAATCGCTAATCGCCGACTCCGTCCGGTAGGCCATGCCGTCAACCAGCGCTTTTATTTCTCGCAGCAGTTCTCGCCGGTCTGGCACAATGATTTGCGCCGCGTTACTCGGCGTAGAAGCCCGCACATCGGCAGCCAAATCCGCCAGCGTCATATCGACTTCATGGCCAATACCAACTAATGTCGGCACGCGGCTGGCAGCAATCGCTCTAACCAACAATTCATCGTTAAACGTATTCAAATCGTCAGCACTGCCGCCGCCGCGAATGATCACCAGCACCTCGGGCGGCGTTTGACTCTCGTTAAAACGATTAATTGCCGCAACAATCTGATCAGCCGCTGCCTCGCCCTGCACTTGAACATTCGCTACGTCAATTTGCAAGCCGCCCCAGCGCTCATTTACGATTTTGATAAAGTCCGCGTAACCTGCCGCCTGAGTGCTGCTTATCACGCCGATACGCGCTGGAATTTGCGGCAAACAACGCTTGCGCTCGGTGGCAAATATTCCTTCCTTCTCGAGTTTAGCATGCAGCAGCTGGAAACTTTTGCGCAAGCTGCCCTCGCCTAGCGGACGGTAATTTTGCACGGTCACACTGAATTTGCCCCACTTCGTCACTTTAGGCTGCGCCCGCACCACCAGCTTCATGCCGTCTTCAATCGGTGTTCGCAGTTGATAAACTGGCATAAAGCAACCGACGCTCGCTTCCTCGTCTTTCAAGTCAAAAAACACCCATTTGCCCTGGTTTACTTTGAAGCTGGCGACCTCGCCTTCAATCTCAACAGCGCTGCACGAAAACTCCAGCACTTGATTAATCAGCTCAACGAAACCGCTAACGCCGAACCTTGGAATCGGATTTTCGTCCATATTTCACTATTGTTAGCTGGTAAAATACATAGCCTAGCAGCAGCGCCGTCAGCAGTACAATTACCCGGTAAAGCACAATCGCTGCAATCGACTGGCCGCTACCTATACCTGATAAAGCCAAAACGCTAACCATGATTGCCTCGTAGGCGCCCGTTCCGCCTGGCGTTACCACAATGAATCCAGCAATTGTCGCTATGCCATAAGCAATCAAAATCGACGCCGGGTTGACACTCATTCCCAGCGCCTGGAAAGTAATCCAGATTGGCGCGATCTCGGTAGCGGTAAATAACATCGCCCACAAAAATGGCTTCAGCAGCACGCGCTTGTCACTCTTTAGCTCGTTAAAATCGTCATGCATATCATAGAAAAACTTCTCTATCGACTCCCGCTTCAACACCACCTGCGGCCGCCGCGCAAAAAATGACGCCGTACCGTTAGTTATCATCGTAATCCTCTTGGCTAATTTTTTCATCCGGTGGACGCTATTCAAAAAGTAGGCGCCCAGCAGCGTCGCCATCACCAGCAAAAATACCAGCGTTGAGCTCATCAAAATTATCCAGCGGTTAACACGGCCGTCAATCGTCACCATCAAAACAGAAACTACCAAAAAGACCACAATCGCCATAAACCCCACCACATAACGCACAAATTGCGCCATCGTCGCCCGTCCGATTGGCACACCGTACTTGCCTAAGCGCCAGTTAGCATACGAAATACCACTAACACCGCCGCTAGGAAAAGCATGATTAACAAAATTTAGCTCTAGCGATATACGTGCCAGAGTTGCCGGATTAATATTCTTCACGAAGCCTTTCTGACGCAAATACGAAAAAATCATCTCGCCAGTCGCCAAATATCCGGCCGCAATAATTGGCAACATCCACACAAGCTTGCCAAGGTCAATTTTACCTAGCAAACCCCAAGCATATACCAGTTCGCTTCTAGCTAAAAAAAGTATCAAAGCAATCAACAGCAACGTGGCAATACTCAACCACAATCGAAAAGACAGTCTCCTTTTCATACAATCTAGTATACTATATTTATGCATATCACAATACTTGGCCGCCAGCCAGCACTTGGAGTAGCCGAGCTAGAACAGCTCTACGGTGCTGACAATGTCCGATGGTTTTCGCAGCAGACAGCGCTTGTAGATTCGCCTGATTTTGACTTCGAGACCATCGGCGGCAGCCAAAAAGCCGGCCGGGTCGTTCTCGAACTCGACCGCGGCAATTGGCTAACCGCCAGCCGTCAAATCGTTCAGCACTACGCCGCCAAATGGCGCGCCAGCGAGCATAAAATAACTCTTGGCATCAGCGCTTACGGCTTCAAAATCTCGCCGCGCGATGTCCAAAAAACCGGCTTGCTTATCAAGAAAAAATTACGCGACAGCGGCACTAGCTTACGCCTTATCCCGAACCCAGAAATCGCCCTTAACACCGCTACTAGCCATCACAACAAGCTTGGGCTATCGCCGACGAAAGTTGAGCTGCTAGTCGTCCGAGCACCAAATAACCGTCTCATTATCGCTGAAAGTGTCGGCGCCCAGAACATTACTGCGCTGGCCGCCCGCGACCAAGCTCGCCCGCGCACCGATGCTTTCGTCGGTATGCTGCCGCCGAAATTAGCGCGGATGATGATAAATCTATCTGGCGATACAAAACCTGGCCGCCTCTGGGACCCTTTTTGCGGCACTGGCACCGTTCTCCAAGAAGCGCGGCTCAAGGGAATAGACGTCTACGGCAGCGACCTAAGCCAAAAAATGGTTGATTATGCCACAGAAAACATGCAGTGGCTTGATAATAAATACCAAATCAACCCCCAGTGGCAGGTCTTCCAAGCTGACGCTACCACTGTCAAGCTCAACGCCGTTCAAAAATCTGAAATCACCCGCATCGTCTGCGAAGCCTACCTCGGCCAGCCCTTCTCAGCCCCACCAAAGCCCGCCAAGCTCACCGCAGTCCGCGGTAATTGCAATCATATCATCAGCCAATTTTTAGCAAACATCCGCCCGCAAATTAACCCTAGTACAACGCTAGTCGTCGCCGTACCCGCCTGGCGCGACCACAGCGATAAATTTACGCATTTACCGCTTATTGATCAGTTAGCAGATTTAGGCTACCAACGCCTACATCTAAACTTAGTCAGCGACGAGCAGCTACTCTACTACCGTCAGAACCAGGTGGTGGCACGAGAAATCTTACTGCTTAAACCCCTCGATGAAAATTAAAAGCAGCCCGCCCGCCAAGCTCGCGCCTGTTTCATTATTCATTCTCAGAAGCTTGACATTTCCGATAGCTTCGCGTACAATAGCATAGATTGTTTTATATTAAATTAAAGGAGTTTTATGTCACACGTTAAAGCTGGCGGTTCGAGCGATAATACCCACAAAAGTGCTGGTAGGCGCAATGGTGTCAAGCGTTTCGGCGGACAAAAAGTCAACCAGGGCGAGGTACTAGTTCGCCAGACTGGCAGCACCAAAGTTGCTGGTCCAGGCACTTATATCAGCCGCAACTACACAATTCACGCAGCCAAGAGCGGCACCGTAGTCTTCAAACATATCAAGAAGCCATCGTTCACTGGCAATACTCACCCGCGAACCCAAGTTTGCGTTGAATAAGCTAGGTTCATATTAGGTGTACTACCTTGGCTAGCGAGATACCGCTACTAGCCTTGTTCTTCGTTTTCTTGGCGCTTTACTGATACGTTCATAAATCTTTGCAGTTCTGTGATACTATCTTCTAGTTTCATCGCATACGGTAAGTAATTTTCGTTACTATGTCCATAACGGCCTTGCTTGGCGACGGCGTTATTCAGTACTGTCAGAGCACGCTTAATCTCGCCTATCCTATCGCCCAGGCGAGACGCTTCGTCTCGCGGCAAACCGCTTCTAGATTTCTCAACAACACCGTCCAACCTATTAAGCATCGTTGAGACGCCCGACGCAAATTCTTGCAAATTATTATTAGAGGATAGCGGTATCTCTGATCTCTTTAAAGTTCTAACTATTCTTTCTGCGGCATCTGACATATTCCTTATACAAATGCGCGTATCGTCTGCTTCCGCCAACGCTTTTAACGCCTCAGAAGCGCTAAGAGACTGTTTATCGGCCGATAACTCATCTGGGCTGTCATCTTGCTCATTTGAACTTCCCGATTCTTCTTGATCTTCTGGTGCGAGAGGTTCGCTTTCAGTATCGACAATAGACGGATCACCGTCTAAGCTAGCCTTTTCAGTAGCTGGCGAAGAATGCTCACCTCTAAGCGCAGCCAGTACCTCTTCGCGAGTTTGCGGCTTTGGAGCTGGCCTACTAGCCTTCGTTGTCCCACCTCTTAACGCAGCCAATACATCTTCGCGAGTTGGTGGCTCTGACTCTGCTTTTGCTTTCGAACCCAGCTTGCCAGCCGCTCTTAGCACAGCACGCAACCTTTCACTCTCATCAACTGGCGGCCCTGGCGGCTGGCTATCGCTAGGTTTAGGCTCGTAAAACCGCCTACCAGTAGCTAATCTGCCTAATTCAGCACTTATTTCACCTAATCGTTCCCCGCTAGCTTCTTTTTCAGACTCAGCACCTAAATCTTCAGTGCTTGGAGATTCGCCATCTGGCGCTGGATGGTCAATCATTGTAGGTTTTTCAGACGATTCGCCGTCTGGCGCTGTACTTTTTGATGTATGTGTTTCTGGCATATAGCACTATTATATCAAAACATAAGCGAAATGTCAACTACAACACCACAAATAAACAAACTAAGCAATTCTACAAGCGGCTACTTGCTCATGCCTAGGTGGTAGCGTACCCGCTCGACGACATCGCCGATAACTACTTGCGATTTTACTAAATAATCGTCAACACCGAGTTGCTCGGCGCGCTCTTTGTCTTTGGGCTGGCTAAGCGCTGTCAGCATGATCACTCGGATGTTAGTAGTCTCCGGCGTATTACGCAAAATATCCAAAACGTCAAAACCGCTAATTTTCGGCATCATGACGTCCAGCAAAATCAAGTCAGGATGTTCAGACACTGCCAACGACAGCGCATCCTCGCCATTATTTGCTTCACAGACGTCAAAACCCTCCAGTTCAAGACGAGACCGATATACTGATGCTAGCGCAGTATCATCCTCTACTAGCAAAATCTTGCGTTTGCGTGTATCCATAGTTTATATAGTATACCAGCCTGGCAATAAGCACAAGGGCTATGACGCTAATTCTTTAGCGCGCGCCATTTGCGGGTCGCGGCCAGCGTTATTATCGTCCTGGCTCATTTTAACCGTCTGGTTCGGCTGAATGCCCTCTTTGGTGATGTTTCTGTCTTGCGGCGTGTACCAGCGAGCCACTGTCACCTTGAGGATACGATCGTCGGATAGGTTGATCACCTTTTGCACCGTTCCTTTACCAAAGGTTTTCTCGCCAACCAAAGTAGCTGCCTGATAATCTTTCAGCGCGCCGGCCACAATCTCGCTAGCACTGGCCGAGCTGCTGTTGACGAGAACGACAGTTTTCTTGCCTTTGAGCGTCGGATTGCCTGATGCTTTGACTGTTTCGGTCACCTGGCCGCGGCTTTTCTCGGTAACGACTGTCTTGCCGCTATCTAGCCATAGACTCGCTACTTCTTGCGCTGCTGTCAAATAGCCGCCGCCGTTGTTACGCAAATCAACAATAACGCTTTTAACACCTTTGTCAATGAACTCTTTAGCAGCTTTGCGAGCTAGCGAACCGGTATTATCGTCAAATCGCGAGATCGTCAAGACACCAATATCGTCGCTAACCGACCAACGGACGCTAGGATCGCTAATCTGAGCCCGCGTAATTGAAAAGTCTAGCGATTCGCTGCCGCGGCGCATAGTTAGCTTGACAGTTGTGCCCGCTTCGCCAGTAACTTTATCAGCCACGCCGCTAGCCGTCTCGCCCGCTACTGACGTACCGTTCACAGCCACAAAGATATCGCCCGTTTTAAGGCCGGCTTTCTTGGCTGGAGAGTCATCAAGGACTCTGAGCACTGTCGGCTGCAAATTGCGCACGCCGATTTCGGCACCAATGCCAGAAACTTCGCCGTTTAGACTTTTGTTAAATTCTGCCGCTTCTTCCTTATCTAGAAATGTCGTGTAGTCGTCGCCGACCGCTTTAACCATGCCGCGAGCCGCCCCGTCAGACAGCTTATTAGCATCCAAATCACCGTCATAATTCGCCGCTAGTTGACGATAAGCTTCTTTCATCACCTCGGTATCAAGCGGCTGTTTAGCCACCTTGATGCCAAAAATCGGCGCCGCTATCTGATAGATTTCTTCGCTGCGCGTACCAGCCGCAAACGATACGATTATCGCCAAGACTAGCGATGCCAAGAAAACACCCTGTGAAACCTTCCGCTGCCGAGGCTTCCACCCCTTATTTTCAACTCCCTGTTCGTTTGCCATAATCATAATTATAGCGCACTCTGGCTGAGTACGCTATAATTTACCGCTTATTATCTTGATCTCGCTAGAAATATATATAAGTTAGCCCAGCACTTGAACGCGTGTAGTAGTGATAGCGACCCCAGCCTAAACCGTCGATATTATTGTTGTAGTCACTAACGGTAATCGTACCATCGCCATTAACTGCTTCGACATACATAGCGTGACCGTAAGCGCCAACATACTGGATAGCTACCGAGCCAGCTTTTGGCGTTGGGCCGTTGGCAATACCATAGCGAGATGTTGTGCTCGGCCACTGATTAGCGTTACCCGCCCCGCCAAAATGCGGTACGTAACGGCCAGTACTAGCCACCTTCCAGGCGGTGTAGCTGACGCATTCGCGGTTATAGAGGCCCCAGTTATCAACTATCGTATCTTGCTCGGCATTAGCCCAAACCGACGGATATCCGCCGCCGCTAGCCGAGCCCGTACCAATGTTAGTAGAGCCTGAAGCACGGGCAGCTGCAGCCATAGCGGCGGCCTGCTGAGCGCGGACACTGCTGATTTCGCTGTTACGCTTGGCGACCAGGTTATTGTAAGCTGATTCCTCACCGCGCGTGTCCGAAACTAATTTAGCCTGTTCAGCCTCTTTGGCAGCTAGCGCGGATTTTTGCGACTTCTGGTCGCGTAGTACGTTCTCGACTTGCTTTTTCTGCTTTTCGAGCTGCGCTTTGAGCGATTTAATCTGTTTGATCTTGGTGCTCAGATTGTCCTGCATTGACGAGCGGTATTCTTGCTTGTCAACGTAATCGCCGATGTTTTTGCTGCTAGCCAGCATCTCGAGCGGCGAGATTGAGCTATCAACGTACATATCGGCAACAATTTCGCCAAGAGCTTCTTTGTTAATCTCGATTTTCTTTTCGGTAGCAGCGATATCTTTCTCGAGCTTATCGCGCTTAGCCTGGCTAGTATTAATTTGCGCTTGGATTTCATTTTTTTGCTTGGTTAATACATCAAGCTGCGCTTGCAGCGTTGACGCCAGCGCGCCAAGCGTCGCCGCCTGCTGCTGATATGAATCAGCTTCTGATTGAAGTTTTTTGACCTGTTCGTCGTACTGGTCGGCCAACACGTTTTGCGCGAAGGCAACCGGTATACTTGCGCTCATCAAAACAGCTGCTGCGACGATTGACGACTTCGCAACATGCCGCCTTGACGAAACTGGTGTGGTGGACCTATGTTTCATACCTCTAGCGTAACAAAGCATTACCGCTTTGTCAATAAAGCTACGCCGAATAAGCACCCCCTTTCGTAAATTACTCTACAATTTGAGATAACGCCGAGTGGCCAGTGTCGAGGAAATAATCCCAATCAACGAGCCTAGCAACATCATACTTAGCAAGACCAGCAGCAAATTATTTACCAGAAAGTGCGATGTAGCTACAGCAGCAATTCCATAAGCCTGTAATTTGCCAGAAATCGTCGCGAAAACCCCTACCCCTATAGCGGTCGCTACAACCGCAGCAATACAACCATAGACCATCGCCTCTACCAAAAACGGGCCGCGGATAAAGCTTTTGTCAGCACCGATAAGTTTCATCATCTCGATCTCGCTTTTACGATTGAATATTGCCATTCTAATGGTATTAAAAACAATCAACGAAGATATTACGACGAAGAGTACGCTCGCCGCCAAACCAGCCCGCTGCGCAAAATCTGTCCAGCGGCCGATATTCTCGATAGCGTCGCGCCGGTCGCCAGCAAACGACGGTTCACGCTTATCATCGATAATTTTTTTGAGCGGCTTATTAGTTTTGACAAAATCACTAAGACTGTCGGTGTCATTGATATTCTCTAGATTAACGCGAATCACTGCTGGCATTTTATTGGCAGCTTGATTAAGGGCATCTAGTATATCTTGGTCGGCTTTGTTGTCTTCGGCGCTTTGTTGGCGCGCTTTTTCCGAGGAAACGAATTCAACGCGCTCGACATTATGCAGTTTGCGCAAATCGGCAATAATCGGTTTAGCCTGCTCTTCGGTGGTGCCCGTTTTGAGATAAATTGACATATCGACTTTTTTACTCAGCTCTGTTACCGAATCTGCCAAAATATTGCGCGCCACCACCGTAGTAAAGATAATCAGCAACGTAATCGTCATCACTGCGGTAGCCGCAATGGTTAGCCAAGCGTTACGAGTGAAATTATTGACGCCGTAGCGGCACATTCGCACGAAAGTCAGCCATTTGCGCTGGCGGCTGCGCCTTTGTCTAGTCAAGGCGCGCGCACCGGTATTTTTTTTGTCCTCGCGGCGAGTTTTCTTTTTGGTGGCCGCTGTCTTGACTTTGTCTCGTCTCATTGCCGATAACTCCCCTGTGCTTGGTCGCTAGTAATCTTACCGTGATCAACAGTGATAACGCGGCGCTTTAACCTATTGACAATCTCGACATTATGTGTTGTAAGTATAACAGTCGTGCCATACCGGTTAATCTTCTCAAGCAGGCGGACAATATCCCAACTGTGCTTTGGATCGAGATTACCCGTTGGCTCGTCAGCGATTAGAATCTTTGGCTGGCGCACTACCGCTCGGGCAATCGCTACTCGTTGGCGTTCGCCGCCCGACAACTGGTGCGGGAACTGCTTTTCCTTACCCTTTAGACCCACCAGGTCAATCACTTTTGGTACAGTATTTTTAATTTCGCGGTTAGTCATGCCGGCGATTTCTAGCGCAAAAGCCACATTTTCGAATACCGTCCGGTTCGGTAGTAACTTAAAATCCTGAAAAACTACGCCAATTTTGCGGCGCAGCAACGGGATATGCTTGTCCTTGAGCTGGTCGTAATCAATACCGCCAACGACAATCTTGCCGCTAGTCGGCTTTTCTTCGCGCGTCAATAATTTGAGCAAGGTCGATTTGCCAGCTCCGCTAGTCCCAACGATGATCACGAACTCGTTCGGCTCAACATGCAGATTAACACGGTCAAGCGCTGGCTTGCTACCCTTACCATACACCTTAGTCACTCTATCTAACAGAATCATCACTACCTATTGTAGCATAAGCTAGTTTATAGCGATAGCCAGCTACTCGGTCGCCGCTTGCTGCTCGAGATATGCTTCGATAAAACCGTCAATGTCGCCATCTAGCACGCCACGGGCGTTGTGCGTCTCGAACTTAGTACGCGTATCCTTGACCAGAGTATAAGGATGAAGTACGTAATTGCGAATTTGCGCACCCCAGCTAGCCGATTCCCCGGCGCGCAGATCAGCCAAAGTTTCGGCGCGCTGCTCGAGCTGCATTTGCGCTAAACGGCTTTTGAGAATTTTCAGCGCAGTTTCTTTGTTTTGGAGCTGGCTGCGCTCGTTTTGGATCGCCACCACCGTGCCTGTCGGTAAGTGAGTGACTCGCACTGCGGAATCAGTCGTATTAACCCCTTGCCCGCCGTTGCCGCCGCTACGATAAATATCAATTCGCAAATCTTTGTCGTCGATCTCGACCTCGCCTGGCGCGTCCATTTCCGGCATGATTTCGACCAGTGCAAAACTAGTCTGCCGCAAATTATCAGCGTTAAACGGACTGAGCCGCACCAACCGGTGAACACCGTGTTCACTGCGCAATTTACCGTAGGCAAAGGCGCCGCGAATAATGTACGTCGCATTCTTGATACCAGCTTCTTCGCCTGTCGAACGCTCGACTAGCTCGGTCTGCATATCATGCTTTTCAGCCCAGCGCAGATACATTCGCTCTAGCATCTCTGCCCAATCCTGCGCATCCGTACCGCCAGCGCCAGCGCTCAATTTGAGAATCGCCGCCCGATTATCGTATTCGCCTGAGAATAGCAAATCTTTGCGGCGCTCCTGGTATTCTGCCTCGAGAGCTGCTAGCTGCTCGGTGAATTCTGTCAGCATCGAATCGTCACCTAGATCCATCAGTTCGATTATATCCGAGACTTGTGAACGCAAAATCTGCCACGGCTCAATTTGCGAACGCAAGCTCGCTGCCTGCCGCGTCAGCATCTGCGCCCGCTCAACATTCGCCCAGACATTCGAATCGGCCAGCTGCTCATCAAGTACTGCCAGTTCTTCAGCGCGAGCGTCAATATGTAAAGCTTGGCAAGCGCTAGCCACGCGAGCACGGAGATCTTCAGCTTGTTTTCGTAACGGCTGCATAGAACCTAGGCAGCAGTCTCGTCTTGATTTTGGCTGGTGTCATCTGATTTGCGGCGAGTTGATTTCTTGGCAGAAGTTGGTTCTACGGTTGTCGGCTCAGTAGCAGGTTCTGATTCAGCAGGTTCAGAAACATTAGGCTGAGCAGCAGCTGGCGCAACGCTCTGCGGCTGATTTTGCGGCTCAACCACGCCCTTCCAATAGTCAATTTGGCTTAAACGGCGCACCAAAAACGGATGATCGCTAAAGGTCTGTGCAAAATGATTCATCGGACGCTCGGCCGTGTACTGCATCCACTGTCGAGCTACTTCGTTCATACTGTCCGCCGCATCAGGTCCGACATGCACCTTGATCAGCGATTTCTTGACTAATTCGCTATCGCCCAAATACATCAAAGCTAGACGATCGGCGGTCAGTTCGGCGCGGCGGTGCCAAAATCCAGAAATCCAACTACCCAATACGCTGATAATCGGAATCGACAAAAACGGCATCAAATACACGTTAGCGTTGGCATGGCGGTATTTGATATGCGCCATTTCATGTACAACAACCACCTTTAATTCATCTTCGGTCAAATAACGAATTGATCCAGAATGTAGCACGATAGAATATGGCCTAGCAAAACCAAAAGCATAAGCATTCATCACTGGATTCTGTGTAATGAAAATCTCGACTTGCGGCATCTCTAGATCAGCCGACACCTGGTTAGCCCAATCGCGCAGCCACGCATAAGCGCTATATTCAACCTGCAAAGCATTACCCAGCATTTGCTGGCGCATCATCCGCACCATGAACATGCCAATACCCAGCAGCATACCCAATCCCATAATCATAAAAACTATCGCCAGCAATACAGCAATCACGCCATCGCTGAACGATAACTCAACGTGGTGCCCGGCATTGTCTGTTGACATTTCCTGGAATGTTGTATAGATAAAATAGCTAGCCGCAAAGAAACAAAAGATAATGATAGTTATTGTCAGAACGACATTATCTTGCGCATTGCGAGCCCGCGCTACGGCAAGCTGGCCTTTGGTTTGCGCCTGCGATTGCGGCGGCTGCTGATACTGTTGGTGTTGCTGGTACGGCTGTTGATCCATAAACCCTCCGATTAGATACTATCTCAAGACTCGCGCCTATTCTGCTACATTATAACAGGATTAATCATAATAAGCAGCAACTCCACCGTTTTTGATCACGCTAAATATCACAACTAACTACCAAGAACACGAGTCGCCTAATCAGCTAACTTTTCCACTGCTGCCACGAACTGCTCGCCGCGATCATTATAGCTCTTAAACATATCGAAGCTAGCGGCGGCCGGACTGAGAATCACTACGTCGCCAGATTGTGCTTGATTGGCTGCCGCTTCGACGACTGTCGGCATCGTCGCCATTTCCAGCTGGACAACCCGGCAAGAAACCTTATTTTTATGCAAAATTTCGATAATTTCACTGGCATTAGCGCCGTTGACAATCACTGCCCGCATTTGCTGCCTGACGATTTCCTGCGCTAATTCCGTATAGTCCGCACCCTTGTCAGAGCCGCCCAAAATCAAAACTTTTGGCTCCGTGAAGGCTTTTAATGCGGCAATAGCGCTGCCCGGCGTGGTTGAAATGCTATCATCGTAATATTTCACGCTGTTGTTCTCAGCGACGAATTTCAAACGGTGCGGCAGCCCTGTGAAACTCTCCAGTCCAGCGGCAAATTGCTCATCGGTCACTGTAACAGGCAGTTCTGTCACCGCGCTCATCGCCGCACAGGCATTCTCTAGATTATGCGCGCCCGGCAAGCGCAAATGATCGGTGCTGCAAATCTGCCGATTTTGCACGCAAAAGTAGCCGTCCTGGACATAAACTTGGTCATCGTCAGCAATAGCATAGCGCTGCGCAAAATCCAGCGTATCACCGTGATTGTCGCCCGTATCTAGCAGCCTAACAAGCGGCGCGGCAGCCACTTCCCGCGAATATTTATTCGTCGGGTGATATAAACAAACATCACCAAGATACTGGTGGCGGCGAATATTTTTCTTGGCATTGAGGTAGTCGGCGAAATCCGCGTGAACATTCAGATGATCCGGCTCAATCATCAGCACCACCGCGATATGCGGCGACTTTTCTAGATCCCACAGCTGAAAACTAGACAATTCGTAAACGACAATGTCGGTTTTTTTAATCTTCGGCAAGACATCCAGCGCCGGCACGCCGATATTACCAACCAAATGCACCGTCTGGCCAGCTTGCTGCAAGATCGAGGCAATCAAACTGCACGTCGTCCCCTTGCCTTTCGTCCCTGTTACGCCAATAATCGGCGCTGGACACTTGTCGAAAAACTCGTTAGTCGCCGACCAAATTTTACCGTTGGTTTTTATATTACGCGGCGGCAAACTGGCCGTCCGCACCACCAAATCAGTATCGCCCAGCTGTTCGCTGAAGGCATTTTTGCCAGAAATCAGCTTCACGCCGTCAGGAATTGTCGGCAGCTTATCCGCCGGACGTTCATCAGCCACCACAAACTCCGCGTCAGGAAATTTCCGCCGGAAATATATCAGATTTGATATACCTTCTACGCCGTAGCCAGCGATAATAATCTTCATACCGACTATTATAGCACGCGCCTTCATCGCTATAATATCAATACTTTATGCTTTAGCTTGGTAACAAGATTGTTTATTGATATAATTATAGTAATCTTTCGCTCCGACCAGCGAGAGGTAGAACGTTTCCGTTTCCGTTTCTATTCGAGGAAAAGAGCTAACGTGAATAACGATATGGGATTCCTATTTTTTTTGGCGGGAGTGGCCACAGTTGCTGGCCTCATCGCCAGCTTGGTGCTGGCGGCTGTCATAGACGATTTCTTTTATCCTAAGAAGATGAATAACAAGGGCGTAACGATCCTTGTTATTACTATAATGATCTTGTTGTATGCTGCCGCTAACACGGCTGTGTATAACATGATGCCCTCACAAAACGTAAGGGTAGCGAGGTTCACCGAGGCAGCGGCGCTGCACGAGTTTTCCAGCGGGTCTGAGTACCCACTGGAAATCGGCGCTCGCTCGATTTCTGCCACAGGGGAAACTTCCGTTAGTGGCGGTATTTTTTCTATTAGCGCCTATGCCAAGATGCAGGCAGGCGCCAGTATTTTGGTTGATTATCGGCACGGGGACGGCACTCACGAAGTGCTGGAGATTCCCCTGTCAGTCATCAGGTTTAACATCATCGGCGACGGCGAAATGTCGTCGATAGTGATAAACCTCACTGATCTCCCAGGTGCCGAGGGGTATGTAGCCAAGGACACCCTCGGTGACTGCCACCCCAGTATCCAGTGGGGTTGGTGGCTGAGAGAGTGCCCAACCGTCAAAAATACCCAAGTCACCTCGACAATAGGTGACGAGGGATTGTCAGGCCTCATGCAGAAGGCGCTTGCCAGTAACCCTGGCAAGTTCGTGACAATGAACATCACGACATCCGAGTATCAGCAGATCCTCGGCTCCGCTGGTAGTGCCACAGAGACGGAGACGCCAACTCCGTCGCCCACCCAACGTTGAGTAAAATGCTCCGCTGGGTCGGCGGCGGAGCATTTTACTTTTGATTGAAATTATTATTCTAAAACAGCTTTTCTAGCTTATCATTTAGCCGCGTCAGCGATTTCTGATCGCTAGCGCTGACGCCAGCCAGCACCCAAGTATTCGCGCCGATGAATTCGCGCGCCGTTGCAATCATGCGCTCGCGAGTGATATTGCGGATTGCCTCGGGCACGCGCTCATAATCTTTGACAAAACCATCGCCGAAATAGCGCCCGCTATAGAAGTTGCTAATCTGTGCGACCGTCTGCGCCCCCATTTGGTGGCGGCCTAGCGCGTAGGACTGCGCTGCCGACAGTTCTTCTTCGCTAATCTGCCCGTCGAGCACCGCTCGCACTTCGCGGGCAATAATGTCGAAAAGCTGGTCGGCGGTCTCGACATTGACCTGCCCGCCAAAATCCCAGCTGCTATCATAAAAACCGGCGCTCGCTTCGCTAAACATACCGTAAGCCAAACCCTTTTTGCGAGCGGCACCGAAGATACGCGAGTGCATCGTGCCGGTCAAGATATGATTCAAGCACGACATCGCCTCTAACTCAGCATCATTAATTTCGCGCGGCAGCGACATGCTCCAACCAAAGGTCAAATTAGTCGCTTCTTTACGCTTGATAAGGGTCGGAGCGGCCTTTTTCAAAACATCGCGCGGCACTGTGAAGCGTTCGCCGCGCGGCAACTCCCAGCTCTCAAGCATATTTTTAATCTGTTCGCGCCGGCCATCGAGCTTGCCCGCAATCACAAAGCGCATATTATCAGAGGTGTGTGTTTTTTGATGGTGGCGCTGAATATCCTCAAGCGTGATATTGTTAATCGTCCGCAAACGCTGCCAAAACGTATAAACGTCCTCGCCTAGCAGCTGCTGGACTTTCGGCCAAAGCACGCGGCCGTGATTGTTCAAATACCCCGTTAGTTCGCTGCGGACATTGCCCTTTTCAGCCTCTAGCGATTCTTGCTGAAAGTGCGGCTGGCAAATCGCCACTTGCTGCAATTCTAAAATCCGATCCCATTCAAAATCAGCGCAGTCAGCCACATACACCATTGACAAGTCGCTTGTCCATGCATTATGGTACGCGCCATTTTTGGTGAATTCTGCTTCGTAAGCATGCTCGCTTGGAAACTTAGCGTTTGCACCAAACGACATATGCTCCATCACATGAGCGGTTTCATAAATATTTTTGCGTCCAACATAGCGGTTGCCAGCGCGAAATTGAAATTGGAAGCTCATCACCGTCGCGCCAGGCACGTCAATAAGCAGCCCACGCGAACCATTGTCGAGCCGTACTTCTGTTACTGTGTGTTTCATCTAGCGGCTCTTTTTTCGATTCTGGCGCTTGGCCTTTTTCTTTTTACGGGCAACGTTGCGCCTATGATTAGTTTCGGCG
This sequence comes from uncultured Candidatus Saccharibacteria bacterium, assembly GCA_963541395.1. Taxonomy (GTDB): domain Bacteria; phylum Patescibacteriota; class Saccharimonadia; order Saccharimonadales; family Saccharimonadaceae; genus Saccharimonas. The sequence goes on from CAUTSQ010000005.1 coordinate 29,574, forward strand.
GTCGAGGCGGCTCTTTTTATTGAACCGCCGAAATCGTGATCGCGATTCTCTTCGCCGCCAGTGATTTCGTTGACTCCATGCTCGACCGAAGTCTCGGCAAGCTTCGTCAATTCCGTTTGGCGGTCATCGTCAATTGATTCGCGGCTAATAGCGTCGGTGGCGCGCACATGATAAATAGCACGCAAAACTTCCTCGCGCAATGTCGCTTGCAAGCTATCAAATAGCTTCTGCGACTCGCTGCGGTATTCAACCAGCGGGTCGCGCTGGCCGACGCTGCGCCAGTGAATACCTTCGCGCAAATGCTGCATATTTTCGAGGTGCTGCATCCACAGCGTATCAAGTACTTGCAGATAAACTTCGCGCTCAACCCCGCGGATTAGATCGTCGCCGAGCTCTCTTTCTTTGGCTGTATACATTTTTTGTGCAGCAGCTAACGCTTTATCGCGGCGCTGACTATCTTTTTTGATCGCGCCAATTTTTTCAATTTCGTCGACCTCCAGCGGGATAATCTCTGCAAATTCTTCGACAAATTTCGGATTATTCTTGGCCGGCACCTCTGTTAATTTATTAACCATCGCCCGTAGCAAACGCTGAATCTCCGGCTTTATATTGTCGCCTTCGAGGATTTTGCGGCGCACCGTGTAAACAACTTTGCGATGGCGATTAATAACATTATCGTACTGAACAACATTTTTGCGCGTATCAAAGTTGTATCCTTCAACTCGCTTCTGCGCTGCCTCCAGTGTTTTGCTGACGGCACGATTCTGAATCGCTGTCTCCTCATCGACGCCTAAACGTTCTAACACATTAGCAATCCGCTCGCCCTGAAAGATACGCATCAAATCGTCCTCGGTCGAAACGTAAAATTGAGTGTCGCCTGGGTCTCCCTGCCGGCCGCCGCGGCCGCGCAGCTGATTGTCAATTCGGCGCGATTCGTGGCGCTCTGAACCAATGACCACTAGACCGCCCAGTTCTTTGACACCCGACCCAAGTTTAATATCGGTGCCGCGCCCAGCAATATTAGTAGCTAGCGTAATTGCGCCCTTTTCGCCAGCATGCGAGATAATCTCTGCTTCGCGCTCGTTGTTCTTGGCATTTAGAATTTCGTACTTAATACCTTCGCTATCCAAATATTTGGCGATCATTTCGTTTTTAGCGATTGAACCAGAGCCAACCAACACCGGACGACCTTCATCGTGATATTCTTTAATCGCTTGGGCCACCGCCTTCAGCTTACCTTTCTCAGTCTTGTAGATCAAGTCCTGGTGGTCCTGGCGAGTAATCGGCTTGTTCGGCGGCACCACTACTACGTCGAGCGAATAAATTTGTTGAAACTCTTCAGCCTCAGTGAAAGCAGTACCAGTCATACCGCTAAGTTTTTTGTACAGTCGGAAGTAATTCTGAAAGGAAATCGTCGCCAGCGTCATGCTTTCCTGCAGCACTGGTACGCCTTCTTTGGCTTCAATCGCCTGGTGCAAGCCTTCGCTATAACGGTTGCCTTGCTTGAGCCGACCAGTGTGCTCGTCAACGATTATCACCTCGCCATCGTTTGTCACCACATAGTCTTTGTCGCGATGAAACAGCGTTTGCGCCCGCAAAGCTTGATCCATATGGTAAACGCTGCGCACATACTCTGGAGTGTATAAGTTTTTTATACCCAGCATTTTTTGGACTTTCTCGACACCTTCGTCGGTCAGCGCGACCTGCTTGCGTTTTTCTTCTAGAGTGTAATCTTCTGGTGTTAGTTTCGCTGCAATCTTAGCAAATTGATAATAACTGTCCGGGTTTTCGGCTGCTGGCGCGCTAATAATCAGCGGCGTCCGCGCTTCGTCGATTAGAATCGAGTCCACCTCGTCGACAATCGCAAAATTCAAATCGCGCTGGCGCACCAGCTCGATATCGTTAACCATGTTGTCACGCAAATAATCAAAGCCGAATTCATTATTAGTACCATAAGTAATATCTGCCTGGTAAGCTTCTTTACGGGTGCACGGACGAAGCTTCTTCATGCGCGGATCAGTATGCGCTTCATTATCATAATTTTCGTCGTATAAGAACGAAGCCTCATTGATGATCACGCCAGTCGATAAGCCTAACGCATTATAAATTTGCCCCATCCAGCCAGCATCACGCTGCGCTAGATAATCATTGACAGTTACAACATGTACACCTTTGCCTTCAAGCGCATTCAAGTAGGCTGCTAGCGTCGACATCAAAGTTTTACCCTCGCCAGTCTTCAGCTCGGCCACGCTACCCTCATGCAATACCATTGAACCAATCAGCTGCACATCGTAATGGCGCTCGCCGATTGTCCGATCGGCCATCTCGCGCACCACCGCAAAAGCGTCTGGCAAAATCGTATCAAGCGTCACAGATTTCTTCTGCAAACGTTTGCGCAGAACATCGGTTTGGCCAGCCAATTCCTTGTCAGATAGTTTCTTGTATTTCGGGCCAAGCGCATTAATTTCGTCGACTTTCTTTTGTAAACGCCGCAAAATCCGCTTCTGCGGGTCACCGAAAACCTTCGTCAGCACCTTCTGTTGTGTTATCGCCATAACGTCAAATTTCCCTCACTTTCAGGTATTTTCCAAAAACTCCCCTAATTATAACTGTTTTCGGGGAGTTTTGGAAGAGGCTGCTACTAAATCGCTACTGTGTTTCGCGGTCAAAACCGCGCTTGAACCGCGCCAATATATCGCGCCGGCCGACATGAGCTAACAAATTTTGCTTGTACTTGCGAAGCTGCCCGGCTAGCTTGCGCTCGACTATATCAGTTGCTGCCATAACATTCATTGTCGAATCTTTAGCTTTGATAACCTGATCCGGCACGTTAATAATCACTTCGACTTCATATTTGTTGCCGTTGTCGCGATTGACTTCCTCGATTTTCACCGAAGCACTCATAGTTTTGCGAGCATGCCGCGTCACTAAGCGATCTAATCTGCCGATTTTCTTGCTAATATACTTTTTCGTCGGTTCATCCAAAACGTAGCCGCCTACGCCAGTTATATCAATATCTGCAATCACTTTGACCCCTTTCGTTAAACCGATAATGTATTTTAATTATAGCATTTAGCCGCGGTGAGCGCTACCAATCGCCTCAGTAATATTCTGAAAGCCATCGCGATCGAGCAACTTAACCAGGCCTTCGTTAATTTCGCCGACAACCTGCGGCCCCTCAAACATTAGCGCCGTCACCATAGCCACCAGGCTCGCACCAGCACAAATCTTCTCGTAAGCATCCTCGGCAGTAAACACGCCGCCGACACCGATAATCACAAAACG
>CAUTSQ010000006.1:0-25670 GCA_963541395.1 uncultured Candidatus Saccharibacteria bacterium
TAATAGTCGTACCATCATAAAGCGCTGCCGCCATAACGACATTCTCGGTGACTGTATCGCCACGTTCAGTTAAGATAATCGCCCGGTCAACACGCTGCGGCTTGGCTGTGGCAATATAGTTGTCATTGGCCGCCTCGACGCTCAAACCAAACGGTGCTAAGCCCGCCATATGCGGCTCAACCGTCCGCGTACCCAGACTACAACCGCCAGCAAACGGTATCTTGAACGTCTCGTATTGGTGTAATAGCGGACCTAAAAACATAATGATACTGCGCGTCCGCTTGGCGGCCTCAACATCCATACTGTCGAGCTGCAAGACCCTCGGCGGATCAATCTCTAGGTCATGCTCGCTAATCCAGCGGCATCGCACGCCTATACTTTCCAGAACCTCAATAATTCGATTAACTTCCTCGATCCGTGCTACCCGGCGCAGCGTCGTTTTGCCTTTGTTGAGTAGACTAGCACATAGCAATCCAACAGCAGCGTTCTTGCTAGTTTTGATTTCAATTTCACCATGCAGCTCCCGGCCGCCGTTGATGCGAAAGTTAGTTTTGCCCGAGCTATTAATCCGTACTATTTCGCTTGACAGCACCTCGCCGATACGCGCGATCATCTCGAGGCTGATATTCTGCTTGCCGTTCTCAATTCGATTAATTGCCGATTGGCTAGTGCCAAGCTCCTCTGCCAGTTCGTTTTGAGTCATATTGCGTGCTTGGCGCGTTTCTTGGATGAGCGCGCCAATATTTTTGAGATACTTCGCCGTTTTCATGTCACCATAATATACCTGATATGATATATTGTCAAGAAATTCAATCGCAACCAACTCTATTTCAAAACGTTACAGTAAATGATCATAAGTGCTAAAATATAGATAAGAAAAAGGAGGATAATCATGAAAGATATCGCAGTTGCTGATTGTATCGCCGGCGAAGAGGAGCGCCAGCGTGACGGTTTGGAATTGATACCAAGTGAAAATTATGTCAGCCAGGACGTGCGAAAGGCACTTGGCAGCGTTTTTACCAATAAGTACAGCGAGGGCTACCCTGGTCGACGCTATTACGGCGGCCAAGAATTCACCGACCGTGTCGAACAGCTCGCCATCGACCGCGCCAAAAAATTATTCCGCGCCGACCACGCTAATGTCCAGCCGCACAGCGGCGCGCCAGCTAACGAAGCGGTCTATAGTGCTTGGTGCCAGCCAGGCGATACCATCTTGGCAATGGACTTGAGCCATGGCGGACATCTGACACACGGCTCGCCTGTCACTCGCAGCGCTCACTTATACAACTTCATTCCGTACAAAATGAAAAATATCGAAACTGGCGAAATCGATTATGAAGAGATCCGTCGCCTAGCACACGAACACCAGCCGCGCATTATTCTAGCAGGCTTTAGCGCCTACCCGCGCGAAATGGACTGGGCGAAATTCGTCGAAATCGGCCGCGAAATCGACGGCTGCCTGCTGATGGCCGACGTAGCGCATATCGCCGGGTTAATCGCTGGCGGCGTGGCCAAGAATCCGCTTGACTACGGCTTTCATGTCATGACTACTACCACCCACAAGACACTGCGCGGCCCTCGCGGCGGCTTAATACTCAGTACGGGCAAGGTGACTAGTCCGCTCAAAAAACCCGCCAAAACGCTCGAGAACATCCCGACACTAATTGATCGGGCAGTCTTCCCAGGCATGCAAGGCGGCCCGCATATGAACACCATCGCTGCCAAGGCAGTAGCTTTTGGCGAGGCGCTACAGCCAGAGTTCCAAGACTACGCGAAAAATATCGTCGCTAACGCCGCGCGGCTAGCCGAAGAACTGCAAAAACGCGGCTTCCAATTAGTGACTGGCGGCACCAGCAATCACTTGATATTAGCCGACATCAACAAGAGCTTTGGTATCGATGGCAAAACTGCCGAGATCGCTATCGATAAAATCGGTTTAACACTCAACGCCAACGCCGTACCCGACGACCCGCTGCCGATGTTCCGTCCTAGTGGCATTCGCCTAGGCACGCCCGCCATCACCACCCGCGGCTGTCAGCCCGACGACATGACACGGATCGCTGAATGGATCAAACAAGCGATTGACGCCCGCGAAGACGAGGAGAAGCTAGCCGTACTACGCGAGGAAGTGCGGGAGTTTTGTCAAGGATTGAAGTATATCTAAGACTCACGCTCAGCTCAACAAACAAAAATACTCCGACAGAAGCCGGAGTATTTTATACTTTATAAGCTTTGTACTACTATACAGTACTAACAGCCAGTCTGGTCGCCAAGCTTACGGACTTGGTTACCTGCTGCGCCAGTTTGAGTAAAATCATACCAGTAGATTTGCCCACCATTATCGTTGCATCTCTTGTAGCCAACAGTGTTTGGTTTGTCTGGTTTATCGGAAAACGCGCCCTGCAACGTTCCACCGACCTCATATATAACGGCGTTAGAATCAATGTGATACGTTTCATTAACACTAGCCGAGCCAAGTACACCTAGATCTGTTGGATATTTGCCTTCTTTGGTGTAATAAATCTGTACCTTATCCGCAGCAGTCTTAGCACTTGATTCTGCCGTTGTTTTGCGTGCCTGATTCTGAATACCATTATATGCAACCAGTGCGATCACCGTCAAAATCGCGATGATGACGATCACGATCAAGAGCTCAACAAGGGTGAAACCTCGGTTTTTAAGTTGTTTTGTTGTCACAGTAATGTGCCCCCTATTTATTATGTTAGTTAATTGTAATTTGATAATACTACACCGATAACGAAAGCGCAAGTGGTTTTTAATAGATATAGCGGTTCTGCGTCGGGCGCAAGAATAATGACTCGGTCGGTGCGCGGGCATCAATATGGGTACCGTCGCCAATTTGCCCGGCATCATTCAAGCCCCAGCAGTACGAACGCCCGTTTTCCACCACTGCGCATCCACGGTTAGCGCCAGCAGCAATATCAATTATTCTCTGTCCTGCCGGAATTCCGCCTGGGCCAACCAATATCTCTATCGGTTTTACTGATCGGTTGTTGGGAAGCGCGCCAAGAGGGAGGTTTGCTCCCAAATGACCGTAGGCATTCGTCCCCCAGCAGAATACCCTGCCGCTGGTCATCAACATACACGAATGCCAAATACCAACTTCGACCTTTTTCACTTTATCTGACGGAGACAGGCCTGCTGGTCTGTCAACCTTAACTGGCGTAGCCTTTTTACTAATATAACCAATATAATTCATACCTAATTGCCCAGCACGACCATTACCCCAGCAGTATGCCTCGCCGTTAGCAGCAGCGCATACATGAGTAAATCTGTCTGGCTCGCCGCTTTGAGCCAAATATCCGTCCTGCGATATATTTGTAACATTAGTCAAACCAGAAACTTTCATCGGGCTGTATACTGGCTTATCAGCAGGACTAGCAAAGGTATTATTGCCAATTTGACCAACATTATTCTGACCCCAGCAATAAGCAAAGCCATTGGCGATAGCGCACATATTCATCGACCGCGTACCACTGGTCGCTAACGCAGTTGCCGTATAATTATTCGGCAGACCGCCAGAAACACCTGCTCTAACTAAAGTCGGCCATGGGCGCACCTTTGTATTGTCACCAGTACCAGTCACGCCGTAATAACCCTCGCCCCAGCAATATATCTTGCCGCCAGCGATAGCACACGAAGTATTATATGAACCGCCGATACTAGTTACTGTTTTACCAGCCAGCGCTCCTTTAACCTCGATAGGTACATTTGAATGTTCTTCTGCGCCGGATCGTCCATTACCAAGCTGGCCAGTACCGTTATAACCCCAGCAATAAACTTTACCTTCAGCTAAAGCGCAGCTATGATACTGGGCGGTAAATAAGTCATCAATTCTCTTACCATAGAGAACTCCTGTTTGTTTAACTACTTTGACTGGTATATCGGAATCGACGCTAAGCGCAGCTTTTGCTGGATTGCCTGGATTATGACCAACAGACCTCCCGTTGCCCAACTGACCATAACGATTCCTACCCCAACACCAAATACTATTGGATAGAATACCGCACGTTCGATAAGTACCGCTAGAAGACTTCGTAGCAACCAAACCCGGACGAGTGATAAGTTTTTTAACCGAAACAGTGTACTCTCGCAAAACCATACCGCCAGAATCCACAAGCTGCGTTTTGCCAACAGCCGAGACATCCGAATGATGATCATCATGAAAATTAAGGTCGCCAACAGTGAAAATTGTACGGATCGAACCTTCGCTCATAACGTATTTGTTGGTCGGAATCTTACCGTCTTGACCTTTGCAGTCGCTGCTTGGCGTTAGATACAAGCCAGCGGCTCCAGCAACATGGCCCCATGTTTGTTTCCAGTTGTTTATATCTAGACACGCATTAGCTGCCGCCGTCCCCGATTCGCCAGCTTCTTGAGCCAGCTTATAATAATACTCCTCGCGAGAATAAATATACGAACGCGTAGTAACGCGGTATGCAGCCGCTAGCACCGCCAATATAAATGTTGTCATTATAATCATTACTGCTAGAGAATAGCCCTTATCAAAGCGAATCATTCTTCATTTCCTTTCCGAACAGTTAATGACTGAGATATTTTAGACACTCCCCCCACAGGAGGACTAATTGTTATATCAATTTTAACCTTGTTAGCATTTTCAAACATATGGTCGGAACTGTGAGCAGCATCGTATTGGTTGGCTATTGGCGTATCATCCTTAAAATATTGAACATCAAATGCCGAAACGTTGCGAGCAATTGTTTCGTCGCGATAAAGCGATCGCCCTGGCGTTGCACCGCCAGTAAATTCGGATGATTGCGGAGGTATGGATTGTACTGCGATCTTGCGCCAAAATTCGTTATTTTCATCACCGGTACCACATATAGCAGAAGCGTTAACACCAAGGGCTTTATATCTTTCGCTTTTTATATCATCAAATATAACCCTTCGATACAATGTATTGTCCCGCATGAAGTAAACCACCATCTGCCTGTATTTTGGCTGGAGACGTCTCTCTGTACTGCAATTAAACCTTTTTGTTGCGGCGTAAACTACTTCGCGAGAGCCTGCCCCGCGCCGTAAATTGGTCGCATACTGTATCAAGAGCAAGGCTCGTTTGTTGCTACCTCCGCCAAAATATTTCCAAGTTTGCAGAGTAGGTGCAGGATTACTTACAGCGCTATATCCGTATCGATCAAGCATATTCATATCACCCCTTCTAGAAGTAGAAGCAATCTCGACTGAAGCCAAAACATCCATTTCGATAGCGTCCATCGTCACGTGCATGTCACGCGTCATTGAAGCAAGCGCATCTGCTGCTATAGCCTGACGGTAAGATGCTGATATAATACCGCCAAATACTACAACCACTATAAACATAACAAACGTCGTCACCATTAGCTCTACGATAGTGAATCCAGATCGACTAGAATGCCGCATATGCAACATGGGTTACCCTCTTACCATTACCATATGTTACTACAGACTCAACACGAATCGGCATACCCAAACTGCTGACGGCGTCGCCGCAACCATACGGCGCCGATGCCACAACTTTTTGCTTGGTAGTTCCGGGCAACTCACTAATATGCCCTTCTGAATCAAGCAATACCTGCTGCACAGCGCCTGGCAGCGGATCGGTACACAAAAACCACGTTGGCGGAGCTCCGTTAACATACTTACGCATATTATCGTACGCTAAATAACTAGCCTTTTGATCCTGGCGGTTGATAATCGAGAGTATACTAACCTGGGTATGCATCGTTAATATACCAAGCGATATTATCGAAATAAATAACAGTGTAACTACCACCTCAACGATTGTAAAACCTTCATCCGTTCTCATCTTGACCATATGCTATTCACCTGATAAAGCGCATTATCTGATTCGCTATAGTAATATATTCTGAAACCGACACAAACATCCTTGCCCGAAGCGCCGTAAACTTTATCGCAGTCGGATCTCTCTCTGTCTTGAGCACAATACCTGTAGAGCATTTTCTGCTCATCTGTCCAGCCCCAGCTAGCTGGTATCGGACCCGCCGCCGGGCAGCCCTTGACTAGCCTATTGCCAGAACGGGAGGGATCTTGCACAACTGTAGTGTCACTAAAATATTTGCCTATATCAGCTAACAGCGCGTTGCCAGTTGGATATTCATGCCCCCTGAAAGTGGTGTTGTATTTATAATAACGTTCAAGATCTAGAGCCATGGCTTCAGCGCGAGCTCTACGGGTTGCATCGCGGCCTTTCGCCGTCAAGCCGTTGAACGTAGTCATAGCAATTATCAGCAGCACGCTAATGACGGTAACTGCAATAACCACTTCAACTATAGTAAACCCGCCCTCTTTACGCTTCATGACTTAATTGTAGCGCACAATTTATAAAATGGCTATGCTTTTTCTGAGTTTTTGCCAGGTATCTCTAACGGCTCTTGCTCAATGGTGATACCAAATTTTTGGTAAACGGTATCAATAATTTTTTGGCGAGCTTGCGCTAGATCTTCATAGCTCTGTGCCGACTCATTGATAAGGACTAGCGCGTTTTTGTCGTGAACGCGCATACCATAGTGAAGCGTACCTTTTAATCCACACCTATCAATTAGCCAGCCAGTTGGGATCTTGTATGTACCTTGCGGCATATTATAATGCGGAATATCAGGGTACTTTTGCTGCAGTTCAGATAATTTATCAGTCGAAATAATAGCGTTCTTGAAAAACGAACCAGTGTTTGGGCGGACTTTCGGGTCGGGCAACTTATCAAAGCGAATCTTCATCACAACTTCGCGTAATGTTTGCGGTGAATAATCGTGAATATCGTGCTCGTCTAAATAATGCTGAATCGCTGCATAAAACGGCGGTTGAGATTGATGCCGCGACAAGTTAAACGTTACTGATGTTATAATATAGCGCCCCGCCCAACGACCGCGAAAAATACTATGACGATACGCAAAGTCACACTCAGCATTGCTAATAGTTACAAATTGGTTATCGCGCGTATCGTAGGCATTGACCGAGACAATCGTTGAAGCAGCCTCTTGGCCGTAAGCACCAATATTCTGTACAGGCGCCGCACCGACCGTACCGGGGATCGCCGATAAGCATTCCACGCCGCTAAGATTCATCTCGACCGTCCGCCGTACGAAGTCATCCCAAACCTCGCCAGCACCAGCTACAATCGTCACCAAATCGTCAGTTTCGTCAACAACTTCAAAACCTGGAATGCGATTGAGTATAATAAGTCCGTCGAAGCCCTCGTCATGCGCTAACGTATTACTGCCGCCACCGAGAACGTATATATCCAGATTGTGCTCATGAGCATAACGCACTGCTTCGGCGACATCGGCGCGAGTTTTAGCCTCGACAACTTGCCGAGCCACGCCGCCGAGCTGCATAGTTGTAAGCTTTTTGAGAGAGATGTCCTGCTGTATGTTCATAGTTTGATTATACAATATGTGATATAATTGCGATAGGCGCCCGTAGCTCAGCGGATTAGAGTACTTGGCTTCGAACCAAGGGGTCGCAGGTTCGATTCCTGCCGGGCGTACCAAATGTGCCCCGTTAGCTCAACTGGATAGAGCGTTGGTTTCCGGTACCAAAGGTTGCAGGTTCGATTCCTGTGCGGGGTACCAAAGACAGCAGCAATGACAGCTGTCTATTTTTTTTATCGATTGATTCGTTATTTGACTTTCCATATCGCCTATGCTTAAATTGAAGTATTGTATTCTGAGGAGAGGAATATGGAAAACCAACAAGCAAACCATAGAAAAATAAAAGTTGTTATCGGGATATTGGCCGTTGTACTAGCAACAGTTTTGTTGTACTGGCTGTTTACCAGTTTGATTAGCATGAACCAGCATAATCAGACAAATCAAGGACCTAGCCATGATACTACTTCTCAAGCAGACGACGAAAATAACAAGCCGCAGCGACCAGATTCGGATTCAGAACCAAGTTCGAACCCGGATGGCAAGAACGAGACTAGCCAGACCAAGACTGACGAGTCCACGAACAGTTCGCCTAGTGATTCTACCAAGACGGCTGGAAATGGCGTCTCGGTTGTTGGAAATCACAATGCTTATCATTACCGCCAAATAGCGTCGCCGGGCAGGCCGTCAATTCACAATGCTGCTAACCATAAACCTGCGAATACTCCGTCCACTAAGCCCAACAATAACAAACCGACTACACCGCCCAATCCGTCCAAGCCGCCTAAGCCAACACCCGAACCTGCACAAGCAGCTGTAAAAATCGTCGGCGCCGCAGAGGTCGGCTCAACCCTAATCGCGCAGATAGACGATCCCGACGGATTGAAAGATGGCGGCATACGGCACTACCAGTGGTTTGCTGACGGCGCGGCTATTCCTGGGGCTAGTTATTTCTCATACAAGTTGACACCATCAGAAGTGGGTAAAAAAATCACTGTCAAAACAACTCATGCTAACAACAAAAACGTAATGAAGAATTTAATTAGCCCAGCTACGGCAGCTGTCGGCAACGCCGCATCAAATAATAACCATGGTAGCGTCACCATCGACGGAATTAACCGAGTCGGACAAGTATTTACTGCCCGTATTACCGATGCCGATGGCGTGCCAGAGAGCGGTATTACTTACAGGTGGTACGAATTTTATGGCAAATTCCTGGGAACTGGCAAAACTCTCGCGCAAACCAAAGACCACCTCGGTATGCAAGTCATCGTCCAAGCCAGTTACACCGACAAAAAAGGACATAAAGAGAGCGTCACCAGCGGATTTAGCGGGTCGGTCGTCGATAATTCAGGCGGCGGCACTGGCGCGGGAATAATCAGTCCTGCTGCGGCTGCGCCAAAAATTACCCTTCATGGACCGGCCAGCGTCAAAGAAGGCGAAACTGCTGTTTACACGGCAACTTTAGACAAAGCAGCCAGTACCGATGTTAGCGCGGATATCAAAATCACGCACAATACTAGCAGCCCAAACAATCTCAACATCCGCTGGGACAGCCAGCGAGTGGTTATTAAAGCCGGAGAAACCAGCGCCAAATTCTACGTTGATACCAATGCCGACACTGGCGGCAAGGGTAAGACCTACACCGTTTCTCTTAGCAACGCTGTCGCTGGTATGGTTAATAAAACAAATACCAGCCCTTCTACTACAGTCAATGCTCAATCGATCTTTATGTTATCGTACGTTTATCCGCTCGCTGAAGCTGGCGGCAGCGAGTTCTCTGACTACTGGAAAGCGGTTCATACAGCAGGCAGCAGCAAAATCCCGTATACACTCATCATGGCAGACGGCAGTCCTGACGCCAAGCTCGACCCAGGCTATGTGCGGCTGCTAAAAAAGAACGCCGAGCTTGGTTTCAAAACTGTCGCTTACATCCGCACTATTCATCAAACTCGCCCGATTGCCGAAGTTAAAGCCGCCATGGCTAAGTTCATTGAGCTTTACGGGGCAGATAAAATTCACGGATTCTATTTCGACGAAGTGTCGTCCAGAAATAACGGCGCAACGGCTTACATGGCAGAATTATACAACTACACGAAAAGCACCTACGGCAACAAGTTAGTCGTCGCCAATCCTGGTACGCACATCACCGACGCGATTGCACCATACGCCGATATTTTCATGACTAACGAAGGCACTGCTGACGAATATATTAATAACTATAAGACCGCTTACTCTGCCTTTGAAAAAGATCCGGCAAACTCCCATCGTATTTTCCATACGATTTATGCCGCAAAAGCTGGCGATTACCAAAAAATAATCAATTTATCGCGCCAACGCAATGCCGGCTGGGTATTCATCACCACCGATAGTACGATACCTGATGGCAGGCCGTACAATGATTTGGCAAAGAATTTCCCTAGCCTCGTTGATAGCGTCAACAATTTAGGCCGCCAACCGCTTGATCCAAATAGAGCCACGGAACAACCTTTGCTATCCGGCGCGATAATCAGCGGATCATCTGTTACCACAACTATACTTAGCCAATAATCGTATCGGTATGCTACACTATGTTTATGGTTACCAAGGCAAATAAATCTCCCAAGAAGACTCGCAAGCAGCGTGTCAAACACATTACAAAAACAGACACTCACTTCATGGTGCGCCGAAGCTTACTGGTGTATGCGATATTGGTTTTTGTGCTTTTTTGGCTAACAACTATGAGCGTATATCTAGTTGACAGAATGGTCGTAGAATACACCAACACTGCCCGCTATAACCAAATTCATAGTATCTATAGCAATTTGAAGCTAGATAAATCGTATAGACTGGCTGTTTATAAAAGTAATATTTCAAATGATAAGTCTATCACTACAGAGTATGGACATAATACTTCCGTAAGTAAAACTCGTATGGATTTAACCGAAAAAATTAAAGAAGCTGGCTTCTCGCTTATCGATACAAAAGATAAAGATACTATCATTCAAAGCGATACGTTCAAGGATACTAACGGCCATATTTTATACCTGAGCGTTATACCGCAGGCGCTGCATAAAGATTATACATACGGTACCTCCGAGATAGCCAAGCCGTACGCCAAGATAGACGCCAATAAATTCGACCATGATCAAACTAGCTACGTCACTATCAAAATAAGCCTTAGCAATTAGTGAGATAACTGCCGCCAAAAATACGAAACGCATACCTTGTATTAGATAATTGTTTATGTTATAATATAAGTATGGCGACTAAAGGTGGCGAACTGGGTTTTGGCGACTGTTCAGGATCGGCTGTACAAGCAGCTCGCGATGGATCTTATTCTATTGCCGCAACGCTAGCGATAATGGCATACAATATAACGTCAGATCCATCCGAAAAGGCTCGGATGGCGCGCGACGCGGGTAATGCCTATAGGCATTTAGGCAACTACGAAGAAGCTGAAAAATGGCTTACTGAGGCAGTTAATCAACATGAAACTTTAGCTGAACAGGAGCCAAATCGCAGCACACTGCGCGAACTGGGAGCTAGCGCAGCCATGCTAGCAACCATGCAATTGTCGCGCATAGCAAGCAATGAAACTTTTGATACTCCAGAAAATAATACCAAGACTGTTGAAACTTTTCGTTACGGACTAGAAAAACTTGAGGATTCGCACGAACATGCCGACAGACTAAATCGTGAAATTGATCAATATGATATTAATTTTACCGCTCGAGCCAGCTACGCCGAGACGCTTGCCGGTAATAAAAAGCGAGGCTTGGCGCTCGGCGTCAGAGCGGTGCGGCTAGCATTCTGGTCCGAGTCGCCGCAACTTGATACCACTAATACGTCCCTCAGCAAAAAAGAACGCTACAAAACCAAAGCACGGGCGCTCGTACGCGGTATTGGCGCGCTGGCCGTTGGTATTGTTGCACCAGTCAACCGCCGCGCCGCCAAAATTCTTGTTAGAAAACTTTCTTAAGCTTGGTTCTGCTAGTTAGGCACATCGCCTTGCAATGGAACTACTTGCGATTCAGATTCTTCAAAAATTCGCCGTACTTGCTCGGCATCAATATTCACCGAATCGCCCGGATTAACCGCCCCCGATAGCATGAGCTTAGCGATAGTATTCTCCACCGCTTTCTGAACGACGCGGCGCATCGGCCGAGCGCCTAGCCGCGGGTCGTATCCTTGCTGAACGAGAAGCTGTTTCGCGTCGTCATCAACAGTCACTGACACTTTTTGCGGCAATAGAGTTTTGTTGACGCCAGCCAGAATCAGATCAAGCACTTGCACCAACTCGGCTGGCGTAAACGGACGAAAGAGCACAATTTCGTCAAAGCGGTTGAGAAACTCTGGTCGAAACTGGTTTGAACTAATCAATTCGTTGATAAACTGCTGTTCAAACTGCTCAAGCCGATAGCCGCGCTCGATATATTCGCGGATCCTATCAGCGCCAGCGTTACTAGTGGCAATTACGATGGCGTCGCGAAAGCTGATCTCACGGTTCTTGGCGTCGCGCAAAATCCCTTCGTCGAGTAATTGCAGCAGCGTGGTCAGTACTTCTGGCGCGGCCTTCTCAATCTCATCAAGCAGCACTACACTAAACGGCTGTTTCATTACTTGCGCGGTCAAGCTCATCGGGTCATCCGCGCCATCAGCGATTAAACGAGCGACATCATCGGAGCGAACAAACTCGTTCAAATCCAAACGAATTAACTTGCCTTCGCCGCCAAAGTATACGTCGGCCAGTGCTTTTGATAGCTCCGTCTTGCCGACACCAGTCGGTCCCAGAAACAGAAAGGTACCAATCGGCCGATTCTCATTGCGCACGCCCGCGCGAGCGCGGCGCAGAGCATCACTGACGACATTAACGGCGCGAACTTGATTAACCATTCGTTCATGAATTAAATCCTCCATATGCAGCAGCCGCTCGCGGTCTTCGGTCGTATTAGCCACGCTAACTTTAACGTCCATTGTCCGCTCGATTGCTTGCTGCACAGAATTCATGGTCACGATACCCGACTCGCTGAAACTAGCCGCCGACTCTAGCAATTTAAGCGCCCGGCCAGGCATAGCTATATCATGAATGTAACGCTGGCTCAAACGATAAGCTTCGTTAATCGCTTGGATCATATAAGTAACTTTGCGGTTAAATTCAATAGCAATCAACTGTTCTTGCAGAACTTTTTTAGTCTCTGCTTCATTGGTTTCGGCGACATTAATACGGTTAAGCGAGTTAGCTAACGACGGGTTGCGGCGGCTAATTTCGAGATAGCGCTGTTCGTCCATGCTTAAAATTAAGCGTAGCCTGCCAGCATCTAAAATCGGCTGTAAAACATTTGTTAAATCTACTGACCCCACGCCCTCTTCGAAAAATAACTGCGCGTCATCAAGACAAACAATTATATTCTTGGCATTGTAAGCTTCACCTAGAACCTGCATGATTAAGTTTTCGAGCTCGCCGCGTCCTGGCGCTGCCGCAATCAACGATGCCGAGTCAAGAATGAAGATCTGGCGGAAGCGAAGATTTTCGGGTACATTCGCATCAGCGTCCAAAATTCGTTCCGCGAAAGCATGAATTACTGATGTTTTGCCAACACCAGCTTGGCCGATAAGAACCGCGTTTTGCCGCCCGCCCGTACCAAAAGCTTCCACTAGCTGATCAATCACCTGAACATGCGATGGTATGTCAATCGACAAGGTATTACGGCTAGCGCCAATTTGCTCGCTGATATTTTGCCCGAATCGTTCAAGGTGCGGAATCCAGCCAAACGACCAATCGCGCGCCAAGCCGCCAGTCCGCCGCCGCTGGCCAAAATGCCGAACAATCTCCATCAAATGCTCTTGCCACAAAATACCAGCATCCAAATCTTCATCTCCTAAATGAGTTTGCGCTATTATCGATTGATAATTCGGAAAGCTCCTCACTAGCGCTGTAGCTAATACGGCACCGCTGATACGGTCTAGCTGATTGGCTTGGCGAATGTCGTCAGCTACACTCCACAGTTCGTCAACGGAAATCGTCGAACTCTCAGCGATAGTGGCTAAAAATGACGGCGTCATACCAAGCCGCACCCCCATGAATTGGCCGCTTGGTACTTCACCAATTACTTTAGCAATCTCTCGCACATTCGGTTCTCGCGACAACCGGCCCAACACGTCGCCAGCTAACAAATCATCAACTGAGCCGCCCCTACCAGCTGGCAGATCGTGAACGTGCCAATTATAAAATTTCACCGCCATATATAATACTGCTGCCAGAGCACCGCATAACCAACCTAGCGACAGACGCTCCATAGTTACCAGCATTACGCCCGATACTACCAACAATAACGCTAACCATAAAAGACTTTTTGCAATCATCGGCGACAGCAGCCGCCCAAAGCGTGCTTCGCTGGCTCGCTGAGACGCATATCTAAAAGTACCTAAAGATGCCATGGTACCCACCCCGATATTGCCGCAACAACCATTACCGCTGGCATCGCTGGCACCAACGGCCAAATAGCCAAGCGCAGTAGACCAATCAATAGCATCAAGCACAAGGCTGCTACACCTATCAGCAGCGTTATTATCCTTATAAAGCCGCCAATGATTCGCGATACCAAGCGATCAAAAAACGCCCGCAGCTGCACCCCGATTGGTCCGCGCACTTTCCCGGCAGAAATTTGCCGCCACGGCGCGAATAGTGTCTTGAGTAATAATCCCAGCGAAAACGTATCGTATAATCGCTCGATAGACTCCCAAACATCTACTGCTGCCCGCTTCCAACCAACGCTATACCACCACGAAATCATGCCCACAATAAACATATGCTTTTTATTATAGTTCAAAAAGCGTTTGGACGCTACTATAATACGCCAAAAACAGGTATAATGAGTTTTATGCGTCAAACTCTCACGACTATGCTCGGGAAGACTGTTAAGAAAGCTGCACAGATTCGCGGCGGTAGCGGCTCAGCCTTACCAGGCTTGGTAATTGAAAAAATCGACTCAGATTTTGTTAGCCGCACATTACAGCAACTACCAATGGGCGTAGCACTCATTAGCGGTACCAACGGCAAAACTACTACTACCAAAATTGTTGTCGAATTACTAGAAAGCCAAGGCCTGAAAGTATTTACCAACCGTACTGGCAGCAACTTCACGCGCGGCGTGGCAGCAGCGCTATTAGGCGAAGTTGATTTGCACGGACGAATTAACGCCGATATTGCCGTGCTTGAACTCGACGAAGCCTATGCTGTTCACTTTGTAAAAGCAATCAAGCCAAACTACTGTTTACTGCTAAATGTCATGCGCGACCAACTCGACCGCTTCGGCGAAATTGACAATACCGCCAAACTCCTCCACAATGTTGCAATAAACACAACAAAGTGCGTAGTCCTTAACCGCGACGACCCGCGATTAAGTAGTCCTGATTTTGTAAACGACATCAAATCACCGATGCGAAGTTTTGGTGTTAATCCAAAATATTTACAGACTTTCCCTTCTGATGATTCTCTTCATAGTAACGAGCAAAATGCGGCTAAATTGTACGCTGACGACACCAGTCTTGAAGAGTTTAAAGACCAGCACGCCGTTATCGCTTTTGGTGGCAACGATCACTCGGTGAATTTAAATCTGCGTGGCATCTACAATCTTCAAAATGCCACTGGTGCTGTTGCTTTAGTGCGCGCAATTCTCGGTAATAGTCTAAATGTTGATTCTATGCTCGAAGCGCTATCAAACATTAAGCCAGCTTTTGGCCGCGGCGAGCAATTAATAATAGATGGACAACCCTGCGAGCTAGTATTAGTCAAGAACCCAGCTGGCTTCCGCTTAGCCCTAGCTTCGTTCGATCCAGCAAACTACGCCACTATGATAGCCATTAACGATGCTTACGCCGATGGCCGCGATATGAGCTGGCTCTGGGATGTCGATTTCGATAGCTTACAAGAACAAGGCGTCACTGCTGTATCTGGCGTCCGCGCCTATGACATGGCCCTGCGGCTAGAATACGACGAAGTGCCTATCGATTTTGTTGATACTGACCTGGCGATTGCACTGCGCCAACTTATCACTAAACACACTCGCCAACCAAAGCGCATTTATTGTAGCTACACCGCAATGTTAGCACTACGACGACTACTAGCCCGCTATACCGACGTGGAGGAAATCCGATGAAAAAGCAACCGCAATCTATCACTATCTTGCAACTTTATCCGCGCGATATGAACATTTACGGCGACTGGGGCAATGTCCTGACCCTCAAGCGGCGACTAGAATGGCGCGGTTTTGCTACCAAACTAATTGAATACAACGTTGGCGATACTTTTCCAGACGATGTTGATTTAATCGTCGGCGGAGGCGGGCAGGACTCCGGACAGTTACGAATTAGTGACGACCTGCAAAAGATTGCCCCTCAGCTCAAACGATTAGCTGAC
This sequence comes from uncultured Candidatus Saccharibacteria bacterium, assembly GCA_963541395.1. Taxonomy (GTDB): domain Bacteria; phylum Patescibacteriota; class Saccharimonadia; order Saccharimonadales; family Saccharimonadaceae; genus Saccharimonas. Next base: position 15,808 of record CAUTSQ010000006.1, read on the forward strand.
GACGATTTACCAATGTTAGTTATCTGCGGTTTATACCAACTATTCGGCCGCTCGTTTACTACCAAAGACGGCGATATAATTCCTGGTATCGGTATTCTTGACCTAGAGACAATTGGTGGTGACGAGCGTATTGTTGGTAATATTATCGTCAAAAGTCCAGAGTTCGGTGAAATTATCGGTTACGAGAATCACTCCGGACTAACTACGCTTAGCCAAAATACTACAGCGCTCGGCGCCGTTATCAAGGGCGTAGGCAACAATAATATTGATGGCCGTGAGGGCGCCCGTTATCATAACGTCATCGGTACTTATTTACACGGTCCGCTCTTGCCAAAGAATCCGCACATCGCCGATTGGATGATTTCGCAAGCTATAATCCGTAAATACGGCGCCGTCATTTTAGACCCGCTTGAAGACAAGTACACTGAACAGGCTCGTAATATCGCCAAAAAACGCCCGCGCTAGCCGCTACTTTTAACACTATCCTCATATTGGACCTGCTATACTGGTAGAAGTGACCAAAATGAGCGCTGTAAAAAAACCAAAAATTAATCGTATTGTCAGCCTAGATTTAATGAGAGGCTGGTTTTTGGTGATAATCATACTTGATCATTTGAGTTATTTTCCAAACGGCCTCGTGTTCATAAGCGGCGACAGCAGATTATACGTCACTGCCGCCGAAGGATTCTTTATTATTTCTGGATTAGTATTAGGCATTGTCCGCGGCGCTAAATTAACAGAGCGCTCGTTTAGATACGCTGCTAAATTGATCTGGCGGCGAAGCTTCATGCTATATCTGACCAGTATCATCATTACAATATTATCGATTGCGATCGGCTGGCATTTTGTTGGTAACGACGGCGTCAAGTCGCCTTTGCCTCCGCTAGATAGCAATATCTTTAGTCTATTTTGGAGAATAGTTACTTTGCAAGAATTCTACGGCTGGGCCGATTACTTGCGTCTATATGCGATATTTTTGGCGCTAACACCAGCTGCGCTTTGGCTACTGCGCCGCGGCAAATGGTACATCGTTCTAACCGTCAGTACTCTAGTTTGGCTGCTAACACCAAAGCCGGTTAACGAGTTCACTCAGCCATTTACTTGGCAATTTATTTTTTTCATCGCCTTCACGCTAGGATTTTACTCGCCGCAAATTAAATCATGGTGGAATAGTTTGTCCGCCAAAACGCGGCGCCGTACTAAAACTGTCATCTTTACCATGTTTATCATCACTTTCATCGCCAATGTTTTTGCCGAGTTTTTCGCGCCAGCCTTAAATGATAATCTTTCGACAGCTATTAATAATTTTCGCCCTATCCTAGCGGCCAGCTTCGATAAGTTAGCTCTAACGCCAGCGCGCGTAGCTATGTCGCTGCTCTGGTTTATTGGGTTTTTTATGATTTTCCAGCGTTTTGAAAAACAAATTAAACGCTATCTCGGCTGGCTACTTATTCCGTTTGGGACTAATTCGCTTTACGTTTATTCAATTCATGCCTTCGTAGTCATGGGAGCACATCTAATAGTCAATCCGCAATATGGCGCGCCAGCTAGTTATTTTAATTCGTTTGACCGTCTAGCCGAAGTTCCTCAAAACCTCGCGCTATCGATTTTGGTAATTGCAATTATTTATCTAGCAGTGCGAAGCAAGTTTTTGATGAAAATTATTCCGCGCTAAACTTAGTGATTTTTAGCGGTGATAAATCGATCGTTTCAACCTCGCGATAGTTGCCTGGCAGACTAGCTTTCATATCGCTATAGTAGACATTATAGATATTCTTTGCACGGGTAAATGTTTTTTTCGTATCAGCAACTTTTCGACTGCTACCATCCAGCGGAGCGTAACCACCACCAAGATGATCATCGTTACTGGCAAAATATATTTGGCAATTCGGTAGATAGTAGTCTAGCTCAATCGCCACATACGGATCGGCTGCTAACACCACATCGTTTTCGCTACATTTAACTATAGAAGCAACAGAGTTGACGTTTGGCTTTTGCATACGTTGAAAGTTATAATTACCAGCCTGGCTGAGGTTAGTTGCCCCGACCGCCAGAATCACCAGCAGAACTAACGGTGAAGCTATTCGCCAAACTTCACGATTCTCACGTTCGGTCGACAGCGCGAGACTAGCTCCCACGAGCATAACTAAGCCAATCGCAACGTGCGCCAAATAACGCTCGACGTACATCGGTTTATACAGAGAAATCACCATCAACAGCATTATCGGCACGCTGATATAACTAGCTAATAGCCACAAAATATCATTTTTTTTCTTAACATGAAAAGTAATAACAATCGAGCGGACAGACACAAAAATTATTGCCATCACCAATATTGAGGCAATCACACCCAGTTGCCAAAGTGGCTGGTATATTGTATTAAACGAAACAATACCAACTAACTGCTCGAGATTCATTGGCTGTCCAATTGGTGCGAGTGCGCCATTGCCAACCTGCTTCAAAAAAGACGATAGCCACGGGAGAAACAGCAACAAACTAAACGCATAAGCCCCTATCCAGCGGCACTCTTTCCATGAAGACTTACGCAACTTACCAGCATCCATCGCGACTAGCCAGGCTAGATGAGCCAGCCACAAAAGCGCCAAGTAGTATAGCGTGTACATGCCGAGCGCCACTAGCACTCCATAAATAAGCCAGTCAGTCCACCGCTTGCTAGAGTGCGCCCGTACCAACATCACAGTCGCCGCTACGCCGATTAACGACGCCATAGCGTACATGCGAATTTCGAAACCGTAGCGCATTAATAATGGCGCCAGAAGCAACATCGTTAATACATAAATGGCTGCTCGCGTATTAAGATGCTTTTTAATAAAACAACCAGCTACCGCGATTGAGGCTCCATAAAAGATTGCGCTTAGCGAGCGCAATGCCAGTTCGCTCCAGCCAAAAACATTCGCCCAAATTTTCAGAACGAGATAATACAGCGGCGGATGAGTATCAAGCGCCGACAGCCGAATAATCTCGCCGACCGACCGCTTGGCTACCATTATCGAATATGCTTCATCAAACCAAACGCTCTGCCGCAAGCCAATCCATAATAAACTAAGAGCTGCCGCTACTACTGGCACAGCAATTATCAGCCACCTATAAACCTTGTCATAGTCATTACTATGCTTCCAAAATAATATTTTCATGCTTTGATTATATTACGACTAGGAAAAACTCGCAAAATAATATATAATAGCTTTGCACATCTATCGGGGTGTGGCGCAGTTGATAGCGCGCGCGGTTTGGGACCGTGAGGTCGAAGGTTTGAGTCCTTTCACCCCGACCATTTGAATTATGAACCTGCCAACAAGCGGCAGGTTTTGTTATTATTCTGTTTTGCCCTCCCATACTCCTCATGCTATCATAACTATATGAAAAGCAAACAACACTCGCGCCGCCGCATAGTCGTTAATGTTTTTGGCACATTAGGGTATTTGTCAGTATTTTTGCAGTGGACGTGGACGGCAATTATATTACTATATCCGTTATTCCAATCAGAAGCTGTACAAAAGATTTTTCTACCAGAACGCCAAGCGCCTCGACCCGTCGTGAGCCACTCTGGATGCTATAGCGACGCCGCCCCCTTCATTGCCATTGTCTCTATTGCCATTACAGCTGCAATTATTGTTATGTCAATAATCACGCTGATAGGATTGCCAAAGAAAATCGGCAAGACTGGCGCTAAAATCACGCATTCGGCAGCCAACGTGATAGCTGCCAATACCCGCCCGCCAAAACAACAACCAGCAAAAAAATGGAAATTAAACTTGTCGTACAAACTGATAATTTGTATTAAATTAATATTGACGGTTCTGCCGGTCATTCTGCTGCTCTTTGCGCCGACAATTCCTAAACTACCGCACCAAGTTATGACTATTGTCGGTAATTTCTGCTTAGTGGTATCAGCTGTTTATTGGCTTATCCAATATGCCTTAGCTAAAATCCTACGCGTGCCGCATAAAGAAATTTGGTAATTTAAGCCTTCGGCGGAATGATGTCTATCGTACGAGTTTGCTTATCCAGCGGCAATTGATGCTCGGTATCAAATTCATACACAAGCAGTGTACCGAACGGCATTTCCACTTTGCCAATCTCTTCATCAGGAATCTGGTCAAGATACTTCATCAGTGCGCGAATAGTGTTACCGTGCGAAACAAGCAGGATATTTTCGCCTCTTTGCAGCCGCGGTAAGATTTCGCTTTGAAAATATGGAATTGCCCGCGCGTAAACATCTTTGAGCGTTTCACCGCCCGGCACCGGGTAATCCCAGCCGCGGCGAATTCCCTGAAATGCTTCATCGCCAATCTCGTCTTTGACTTCCCATTTATTTTTGCCAGTTAAGTCGCCGTAATCGCGCTCGTTAAGCGGCTTGGCGATAATCCGTTCGAGATCCTCCTGGTCGCCCTTGCCGCGCAGAATTCCATCGCAAGTCTGCTGCGTACGTTTGAGCTCGCTAGTATAAGCGGCATCAAAGTGAATATCGCGAATAATTTTACCAAGCTGCTCGGCTTCGCGCATGCCTTTTTCTGTCAAATTGACATCTGTCCAGCCAGTCCACTTACCTAATAAATTCCACTCGCTTTCTGCGTGGCGGCTAATAACTAAAATTCCCTGTTTTTGCACTTCCATAAATTCATTATACCGCGAAAAACGAGTTGCCTGAAATATTTTATCCGTGAGATTTCAAACAGTCTAGTCTTCTGCATTAAATGCTATAATATAACTATGAACGATTTCACAATTCAATCAATCAAAGCAAGACAAATCCTCGACAGCCGCGGCAACCCAACCGTTGAAGCAGACGTTATTTTAAGTAACGGCACGCTTGGCCGTGCTGCCGTACCGAGCGGCGCTAGCACTGGCTCGGCTGAAGCGCTTGAGTTGCGTGACGGTGGCATTGACTGGTCGGGTAAGGCTGTTTACCAGGCAGTCCGTAATGTTAACGAAGTCATTGCATCAGCGCTAGTCGGACACGATGCCAGCAACCAAGCTGCTCTCGACCAAATAATGCTCGATTTAGACGGTACCGATAATAAGTCCAAGCTTGGCGCTAACGCCATTCTCAGCGTCAGCCTAGCCGCCGCTAAAGCTGCCGCCAGCGCCAAGAATCAGCCGCTGTGGCGCTACGTCGCAGAGATGACCGACAGCACACCTGTCCTGCCATTACCAATGATGAACGTGCTCAATGGCGGCGCTCACGCAGCTTTCGCTACCGATATTCAGGAATTTATGATCATTTGTAAAGGTGCACAGACTTTTGCAGACACACTCAAAATGGGCACCGAGATCTTTCATGCGCTAGCCAAAGTACTAAAAAATTATGATTATCCAACTACTGTCGGCGATGAAGGCGGCTACGCACCGCGCGTCCGCAACGGCAACCGCGAAGCGCTGGCCTTATTGTCCGAAGCCATTCAAAACGCCGGCTACGAACTCGGCCGCGACGTTGTCTTTGCGATGGATGCTGCGTCAAGCGAATTCTATCAAGAAGGACGCTACGAGCTTAAATGCGAAGGCAAGTCGCTAGCAAGCAGCGAAATGGTTGATTGGCTAGAAGCCTTGACAAATGAATTTCCAATTGTCTCAATTGAGGATGGTCTAGCCGAAAATGATTGGGATGGCTGGAAGCTGCTACGCGAACGGCTCGGCGACCGCATCCAGCTAGTCGGCGACGATTTGCTTGTCACGAACACCTCGCTGATTGAACGGGCTATCGCTGAACAAACTGCCAACGCGCTGCTAGTTAAACCAAATCAAATTGGCTCGCTGACCGAGACTATTCAAGCTGTTAAAATGGCGCAAAATGCTGGCTGGCGCACCGTCATGAGCCATCGCTCTGGCGAAACCGAAGACACGACAATCAGCCACTTGGCCGTTGGCCTGGGTTGCGGCCAGATTAAAACTGGATCGCTATCGCGAACCGATCGCGTCGCTAAATATAACGAGTTATTACGTATCGCCGAAGCTGACCAATCATTGACGCTAGCGCAACCATTTAGCGAATAAATCTGTAGGTTTTACTTCTAACAAAGCGGAAAACGCCTTTTCTTTGTCAAGAGGTGTTTTTCATATCAAACTAATTATGTTATACTACTAACGAATAATCGTTTTAGGAGGTTAGTTGCTCTCGATCAAACAAAAAAAGCACCGCCGTCCATATGCTATTTTTGCAGTGGCGATATGCCTGATTAGCACTGGCGTGTATTTTATGATGCTGACCTTATCGCCGTCGGTAGCGCCTCTGATTTTTACCAAGCCGATTGATGCTAAATCGCTGCCAAAAGCCAAAATCGGCGAGAACCGTATTGTTATACCGCGCATCGGCGTCAATATTCACTACAACAAAGGCCGCACCGCACTCGATCGCGGTGCTGAATGGCGACAACCAAACCATGGCAACCCCAAAGATGGCGGTAATTTCATTATTGCTGCCCACCGCTTCAGTATCCAGCCAACACCGCAGGGTACTGTTGAGAAATCGCCTTTTTATAACATTGATAAGATGAAACTAGGCGATAACATTGTAGTCGATTACGAAGGTGCTCGCTATGCTTACGAAATCACTAAAATATTTGATGTCAAACCAGACCAGACTGAAATCGAAGCTCCATCCCAAGAAGCAAAGCTGACTCTATACAGTTGTGAACTTGGTGGCTCTGATGCTGGCCGCATCGTCATCACAGGCAAACTGCTCGGTCAAGTCGAACAATAAAATACTCTACCAGTTGTCATACAGTAGAGTATTTTGATTATAAATTGCAGGCAGATAAAAAGGTAGTTATTTGGCGAACTCAACCGCGCGCGTTTCACGGATAACATTTACCTTGATAGTTCCAGGATACTGCATAGTTGACTCAATCTTAGTCGCAATATCACGGGCTAGCTTGATAGCGCTAAGGTCGTCGATTTTCTCTGGCGTGACAATCACGCGAATCTCGCGGCCGGCGCTTATGGCGTATGCTTTCTCGATTCCTTGGAAACCAGTCGCAACATTTTCGAGATCACGCATGCGCTCAGCGAAATTCTCAGCAGAGATATTACGCGCACCCGGCCGAGCGGCACTGATCGCATCGCAAATACGAACGACGATAGCCTCTGGCGTAGTCGCTTCAATGTCGTCGTGATGAGCCTCAATCGCATGACAGATACCCTCGCTCAGGCCAGCCTTGCGAGCCAGCTCGGCACCGATATGGTGATGCTTGCCTTCAATTTTGTGGGTAACTGCCTTGCCCATATCGTGCAGCAGTGTCGCTATTTTGGAAGTACGAACATCAGCGCCAATCTCGCTAGCAATCATACCGGCCATATGCGCCATTTCGGTCGAATGCTTAAGAACATTTTGACCATAGCTGGTCCGAAACTTTAGCTCGCCAAGTAGCTTTAACAAATCGCGCGGGATACCGGTAACGCCAACTTCGCGCGCCGCATCTTCGCCAGCACGCTGGGTTTCCTTGTCGATTTGCTTTTCAGCTTTCGCAAAGACTTCTTCAATACGCCCTGGGTGAATACGGCCGTCTTTCATTAACATTTCGAGACCGAGACGCGCTACCTGGCGGCGAATTGGGTCAAAGCTCGATAGAACTACCATGCCTGGCGTGTCATCAACCAAGAAGTCTACGCCAGTAACGCGCTGCATTGCTTGAATATTACGGCCTTCTTTGCCGATAATCCGACCCTTCATGTCGTCGTCTGGCAGTTTAACCGCAGTGACCGTGCGCTCAGCAGTCACCTCGCTAGCCATGCGTTCCATCGTTTCGACGAGGATAGTTTGCGCCCGCTCCTCGGCGTCAGCTTCAACGTCTTGCTGCATTTTGGCAACCAGATTTAGTAGATCACCCTTGATGTCGCGTTCAGTCATCTTCATCAACTTATCAGCGGCATCTTTCTTCTTGAGGCCAGCAATTTTCTCAAGCTTTTCCTGCTGACGCGTACGAATATCGCGGATCTCATTCTTCAATTCTTCAACTTCGTCTTCTTGCTTGCGTAATTTTTCACTGCGTTTATCAAGCTGGTCAAGCTTTTTGTCAAGCGACTCCTCGCGGTCCGCCAGACGATTCTCGGTTTTTTGAAGCTCTTTGCGGCGCTCTTTCTCGATTCGCAGCGCTTCATCTTTAGCTTTGAGTACGATATCGCTAGCTTTGCGCTCAGCTTGCGCTATGACCTGTTCAGCCGTATTTTTGCTCTTGGTCTCTTGTTGGCGATCATATACCACTTTACCGCCCACGCCAGCAACAATACCAACAATCGCGGCAATAATTCCCTCAACCATATTTTTCCTTTCTTTCGCGGTAATTAGTCAACACGTCAAGTCAAAAAAACCGCAAAATTATCAAAATTAAACTTATCAATGTCACATTCGTAGACATTACCATTGTACCGCGTTTATAACAAAATAAGCAACTATTTACGCGGTTTGGTGACGCGAGCCTCAGCGCCATATTCTGGCAAAACTATTTCATCATTGCGGCCATTCTGCAACCGCTCCAAGCACTCTTCACGCCAAGCATCGCCGGTAACTCCAACGATCGGAATACGTTGTTCGTGCGCTATCGTATTCAACACTGCCAGACCAATCCTCAAACCAGTGAAACTCCCTGGACCGCGAAATACACCAATGCCCGAAATATCAGCAAAACTGGCCTCATTCTCTGCTAAGCGGTCGCGCAAATAAGCTAGCATGTCGCGCGCGAGATTGCGTTCAGCCGCCCATTCGTAGTCGGTTCGTTTGTCACCGTCAATTAGTGTTAATTGCACCGTCATTTCAGCGCTATTCCACAATACAATCATCGTAATTTCTCCACAATTTGACGCGATTTTTCACCGCGGCTCTTCAAAGTTAGCTTGCGACTATCATCAGGCTGCACCTGGATGACGATCTGTAATACGTCCGTTGGCAGTACGTTATTTACTACATCGCTCCACTCAATCACAGTAATTGTATGCGAATCGTGAATCGCTTCATCAAGTTCCATCTTCATGATACCAGCATCTGGTAAGCGGTAAAAATCATAATGAGCCAACCGCAAGCCGTCCGCAGCCTCGTAATTGCGGCTAATCGTAAACGTCGGACTCTGAACCTCGTCGTCAATCTGCAAGCCGCGCGCCAATCCCTTGGTCAGTGTAGTTTTGCCAGCGCCAATATCGCCGACAAGTTCGAGCGTCTCGCCGCCATGCAATAAGCCGCCAAGCTTCGCGCCAAACTGTATCAAATCATCCGCCGTCTGCAAGCTCACCTCTAATATCATATATTTATTATACAATATCGGACAGAGTTACTGTGTTAAAATACGTTTATTATGAGTAATTTCTTTTGTAAATACCAATCACCGCTGGACGAAATTACCATAGCAAGTAATGGCAGCGCTATCACTGGACTGTGGTTCGCTAGGCAAAAACATTTTGGCGCTAAGCTAGGCGAGAATACCGCAAATTCTGATTTACCGATTTTCACTAAGGCAATACGCTGGCTTGATATGTATTTCGCTGGCAAAAATCCTGGAGAAATCCCGCCAATACAGCTTGATGGAACACCTTTTCAGTTGGAAGTCTGGCGTATCTTGCAAACCATACCGTACGGCGAGCGCACTACCTACGGAGAAATTGCTAAAAATATCGCCAAGAAACGCGGTATCGCCAAAATGTCAGCACGAGCCGTCGGCGGAGCAGTCGGGCGCAATCCAATTTCAATTTTCGTACCATGCCATCGGGTTGTCGGCAGTAATAGTAAACTGACGGGGTATGCTAGCGGAATTGAAAAGAAAAATAAATTGTTGAAGCTAGAAAATATACTTTAATCTAAAAGAAAGACGCTATCTTTTCGGACTATATACTTCCTCATCTAACCTGACCAACAA
>CAUTSQ010000007.1:0-23752 GCA_963541395.1 uncultured Candidatus Saccharibacteria bacterium
AATAGCATACACACCGAGTTTTTCTTTGCGCGGCGGGTAGATTTTCTGAAGAAGCCGAAGCGCTCCCGCTCTATCTTTGGCTTGCGGTACAATTTGCCGCCAGTCCTCAGCTGCCAGCATCTTAGCAAAATTATCGTAGATACGAATCGACTTAATCCGTACCGCGCCAGACTCATGGCTAGTTTCTAGCTGCAATAGCTCGCCAGCCTGCAAGCGCTTGATACTGCCATAGCCAACGCGGACCTCCAGGGTTTTACGACCCGACATGATAGCGTCGTAATATGGCTTTTTAATCCTCATTTTTCGAGTGGGCGCAGCATGATGATATAGACCATTATAACAGATCTCCACCTAACTAAGCCGAAAATGGAAACCGTCTGATAGAACGCAACTACTAAATACTATTTCTCATACACCCGCAGGTACATGCCGTACAATTCTTCCTTGTACTTCTTAACGACTTTGTCTTCTGGTGATATTAATTCGTGGCCAGCACCGATATAAGCTGGCGTCGTTTCGTAAGTAAATTTGGCGCCGCTAGATTTAGCCATGCCCTCGGCGATGCTCAGCGCCATGGTTTTATCAATCAAATCGTCCTCGCTGCCAATTATCAAACCGAGATGCTTCAAGCCTTCAGCTTTCAAATCATTGCGATAATTCTGCTTAATTATGACATAATTTGCCAGCGCCCGGTATGACAAATTGCCGTCAAAGAATTGATCTGGCAGCAGATGGTTGCCATAGATATTGCGCAGCAGTGCCATTTGCCACTTCGGCGCTTTAGAAGCGTCCGGTTCATAGTACGGCGAGAGCAGTAATACCCGCGAGAATAGTCCATCGCCATATTGCGCCAGCCAGGTTGCCAGCGTGCCGCCGCCAGAATGGCCGATCGCGCCCAACTCGTCGCCCAGGCCGCTGACTAACCCAGCACTGTCGCTCATGAATTTCACCAACTCGCTGGCGCGGACTTTCCCGTGGAGTTTATTGTCTTTCATGCCGTGATGCGGCACTCGCGGTACGTACACATTGTAGCCCGCCTGGTAAAACCAGTCTGCCAGCTCAACCATTCCCGAAGGTTCAGCACTAACGCCGTGAAGAATCATCACCGCTCGGGCAGTTTTCTTGCCGTGAGTTTTCAAAATTGGCCGGCAATCTGGCCGCACTTCATTATTGGCGGTATCATCGGCAATGATTTTTTGGATATCTGCCACCGACTGGTTATAATCGCGCCGCTGGATATTAGCTTTCTGCAGGTCGGCGCTACGGCTAGGCCACAGAAATGCCCAAGCCGCAAATCCTGCTATCAGCGCAAGTATCACGCATATTACGATTAGTATTATCTTTTTGCTGCTGAGTGCTACAGACATTTTTACACCTTTCATAAGCGAACTTTGCTTTTTACTGGCCGTTGATATCCAGCAAGGATTGCAGTATTGATAACCTTTATAACTTAATTATAGCATAAACCTTACAACACTCTCCTAAATAGTTATTGCATGATGCAGCAAACTGCTCTATCCTTAATTTATGAGCACTATTACCCGTCGAATCGCCGCTGCTATTCGCGCTAATGAATTAATTATCTAGGCTAGATAAGAACCCGAAAGGCCACCAAATGACCAGAAAACTACTAGAAATCGAACGCAAACGCCAGCTAACCGGTGACGCAAAAGAATTAATCAAGCAGCTGCAAGACCTCGGTTTTGAGCTGCAGAGTAATCTCCACGAAATTGATACGTATTATTCTCGTCCTGATGTCGATTTCATGCAGACGGTTGAATGCTTGCGGATTCGCCAGCGCGATGGTTTTGCCGAGGTGACATATAAGCCTGCGACGACGACCGCGACACATACGGCGAACGACGTAATCATTAAGTCCGAGACAAACCTACCGATTCGGCCCGGTGACGCGGCAATCGCCAAGCAGCTACTGACAAATCTCGGCATGGTGCGGCTGGTCGAGGTCAACAAATACCGTCGCTCGTTTCAGTCCTCTGATTTTCCGCAGGCAACGGTGGCCATAGACGAAATCAAAGACGCTGGGACGTTTGTGGAAGTTGAGGTTTTGTCAGACGATGACACTAGCGCGCTAGCGATGATTAGTGACATTGAAACCAAACTCGACCTCGAGTCGGCAAAAGTTGTCACACGACCTTATCGGGATATTTGTATGGGACTGCAGAGCTGTTTTCAAAACTGCCCCAAAAAAGCTCAGTCACCCACTTTACACTTTGGTCCTTAGTATAGAAAACACATAATACAAGAGTTTGCTATATTCTATTTTTTCTAGATATACCTCTACGGGATATACTTTTTAATTTTACGTAAGCCGATGAGTTAAGAATATCAGGAATGTTGTCTATATATTTCTTTGCATCATCAGTAACTTGATTGGGGGTATACGCAAGCTCCCCCTGCTTACTCATATAAAGTGTGTCGTAAACACTAACTTTACCACTAAACATATTGGCAACATCCTCTTTATTCATATTATTTGCAGCAATATTATTAACTGTGTCAATGGCAAAGTCAGCAGCAGCTCGCTGTTTATTTATCCGAATTTGTTCAACATCGTTACGAAACATCTGCCTGTTGTATTTCACCACATCATCAAGAAGCCTAGATCTATCGTAAAAATCCTCTATCGTGTCCCATTCATCTCGATCTAAATATTTAGCAAAAAGCTGTCTATTCTCTTTCCAGCTGTCTGACGGCATAACAGAAACATCTGAGTCTAATACTCTATCAACTAGCCTCTTTCTAATGCTTTTAATTGTACGTGAGGTAGTTTGTATCTCAATGATTATTATTGAGGCAGCATCGCGCAGATGATCTCGCCGATTTATTCTATATTGGACAAAGACAAAAACCCCAACTATCAGCGCAACTATTGACTGAAAGAAATTCGAATCTAAAAATTTCAAAAAATTATCCACTATTTAGCACCAAACTTACTCAGTTTTTCAATTGTTGACTCATCAAGCTTACCAATAAGATCTATCATGCTACTCATAGTTTCGACTTCATCTTTGGATGGAAGTTTTGTCTTACTCTCTTCTAACTCATGTTCTAATTCTGCTATTCGCGCCTTAGCTTCTTTATACTCTTGCAACAAATCGTCATACAATTTGTCTTTATCTTTTGCCTGGGACTTTTTTCTATGTGTCTCCCTTAATTTACTGATTTCTTCATCAAGATTGCTCATATTTTTTCCTCATTACCATTTACTATTATACACTTTAGATAATCTAAAACTGCTCCAAAAAGTCTAATCGTCCACTCTCAAAATGCCGCACGTCCTCAATGCCGTATTTCATCATCACTAAGCGGTCGATGCCACAGCCAAAGGCAAAGCCCGTGTATTCATTCGGATCGATGTCAGCAGCTTTCAGCACATTTGGGTGGATCATGCCGCAGCCCAGCAGCTCAATCCAGCCCTCACCCGAGCAAACTTTGCAATCCGGATTTTTACCTTCGCAGAATGGGCAGCTCAATGCAAATTCAAAGCTCGGCTCAGTGAACGGGAAGTAAAATGGATTGACGCGCACATCAAGCCGCTTACCGTAATATTCCTGCAAAAACTCCTGCAGCGTGGCGATCAGATTGCCGACATTGACACCCTTGGCGACATACACGCCCTCGACTTGGTAGAACGTGTGCTCGTGCCGCGCGTCCAAATCTTCGTTACGAAACACCCGGTCAGGCACGATGGCAGCGATCGCCTCGCCGTTTTCCAAACTACCATGATATTTTTTCAACACGCGGTTTTGCATGGTCGAGGTGTGCGCCGGCGCAATCAAACGGTCGCCATTAACATCAGTTTCCTCGGTCATGAACGTGTCATAATCATCGCGCGCTGGGTGACCTTTCGGGAAGTTCAGGCTCTCGAACATATGGAATTGATCGTCGATCTCACGCGATTCTTCCGTCACGAAACCCATGCGATTAAAAATGTCAGAAATCCGCTCAATCTCGCGGCTCAACGGATGAATGGTGCCGCGGTCGCTCGGCAGCAAACCAGGGCGCGGCGCGTTGACGTCCATCGGCGCAGTGACGTCGATTGGCGGCAAATCAACTTTGTCAAGCTCTTGACGGCGAACTTCTATAACTACTTCGAGAGACTTTTTCAACTCATTGACGCGTTTACCAAAAGCTCCGCGCTGATCGTTTGGCAAAGTCTTGATGTGGTCGTATAGCGCTTTGATTTCCGGAGCGCGCAATACTTCTTGCGGGTGGTTAGACTGAGCCGCCCGCGCTGATAAAACTTGTAAAACTTTCTCGAAATCCATTGCTAACCTACTTATTCACCTGATATACGAATAACACAAATACACCAACCGCCATCAGTACAATAAGCACCCAAGCTGGCGCTAGAGTTGTCGTAGCCTTGGTGCCTTTCAAATATTCTGAGTTTTCGATTAGCTCGCCGCTAACACCCGGAACTGGCTCGCCTTCTTGCTTTGCCTTCTGCGCTGCTTTCTCCCGCAGATCAGCAGCAATGCGCTGTTGCAGTTCGCTGCGGCTTTCTGTCTGTTCAAAATAACGTCCCATATCATCATTATAACAGATGTATACAACCCAAAATATTTTTGTGTTATACTATGTCTATATTTCAGTAAAGGAGGGAATATTCATGGCTACTAAAAAAGCCGCTTCTACCAAGAAGAAGACGACCGCCAAGAAAACGGCCGCCAGCAAGACGACTGTTCGTACAGTATCTGCCGAAAAAGTAGAAGCACCAAAGAAGGAAACTGCCGCTGCCAAACCTACGACAACCAAACGCAGCAGCGCCAAGTTACCATCAAATATCATAAATATAATCTTTGCCGAACTAATCGGTACGTTCGTATTGACGCTGGTTGCTTTGACCACATTCAAAGACGGCGGCGTTGGCGCGCTAGCTATCGGCTTCACGCTAGTAATGCTAGTGATGAGTATCGGCGCTGTCTCGGGCTCGCACGTCAACCCAGCCGTAACATTTGGCTTGTGGACTATGCGCAAGCTCAAGACAATCCTGTTGCCATTCTACTGGGGCGCCCAATTCATCGGCGCTATGCTGGCTGTAATCGTCACCAACTGGGTTACTGGCGGCTCGATTAACTTCGGCTTTAGCGGATTTAGCAGCATGAACTGGTCGATATTCGGCATTGAGCTGGTCGGCACCGCTATCTTCCTATTCGGACTAGCAGCAGTTCTATCGCGCGAAGAAACTTGCAATACTGGCAAGGCGCTCGGCGTTGGCTTGGCGCTGGCAGTCGGCATTTTGACATCTGGCTATCTGTTATCGACCGCCAAGACGCAAGCAATCGCCGACTACCAAAGCAAAGCAGCATCTTCAGCTTCTAATAAAGTTGAGATTCCTCACGTCGCTTACGTCAAGGGCGCTAGCCTTAACCCGGCTGTTGCGCTAGCGATGACCGATTCGACCGAAAAGGAGCTCACTACTGGTTCAGCTGGCTCTAACGAAGTCGTCAATTCACGCTTCTCGCTCGAGTCGCTAGTTGGCGCTTTAGCGGGCGCAGCTGTCGGTGCCAACCTCTACGTGTTGGTTGCTGGCCGGCAAAAGAAAGACTAAGTCTTAGCTTTCTTAACGAAAATATCCCGTCTATCGGCGGGATATTTTGATAGCCAAAAATCTTCACTTTTTGTCAACAGATGACGGACGATCAAGCGCCAATACTTCGACGGAAGAATCGCTACCAGCAATCTTCACTACGTCTTTATCAACTTTACCGAGCTCTTTATGGGCGTTGTTATAATGATTGACCGTCGTACCGAGACTATTGCCTAGCTTCTGCATGTACTCTTCAAATTTGGCGATGTGTTGTCCGAGCTTGCCGACACGAACTTGAATATCCTTAGCCTGCTCCTCGATTTGCAAACTGCGCAAACCTTGCAATACCGTTTGCAAATACGCCATAAAACTCGTCGGACTGGTGATAATCACGTGCTTTTCGCGAAAAGCATACTCAATCAGATCGCGCGAACTGCCGCCCTGGCCAACATTATTGATCAGTAAATCATAATACAACGATTCGCTGGGGATAAACATAAATGCAAAATCCATAGTATGCTCGCTCGGGCGAATATATTTGCTGGTTTCGTCGATGCGCCCTTTCAGATCAGCTTTGACTTTTTGCATTAGCTGCTCGCGCTCTTTGCCGCTAGCTTCAATCATCCGGTTGTAATTTTCGAGGCTAAATTTGCTATCAACTGGTAGAATCTGACCCTTATCAAGAAAAATCACCGCATCAACCATTTCGCCGTCGCGAAACTTATACTGAGTCTGATACTGCCCTGGCGCCAAAATATTTTCGAGAACGCTCGACAAATAGTATTCGCCAAAAACACCGCGCTGCTTGGGGTTTTGTAGAACATTTTGCAAGGTTTTGAGGTCAGTCGCCACATCAACGACACGCTTGTTGGTCTCGTCGAGCTTGGTCAAGCGCTGCGTGACATCAGCCACCAATTTTGAACTTTCACTGAGCTGCTTTTGCACCGATTGCTGAGTTGACAGCTGCGAGCGTTCGAGCTTGTCGCTCATTGTTTGCTGCAAATTAGCGATAGAACGCGACAATTCAACGACATCACCCTTAATCAGCTCTACCGCCGAGCTATTTTGCACTCGCTTCAGCTGCTGCATCAACACAAAAATAACCACGCTAGCCGCTGCAACGACTATCGCTAAAATTATAAGCAAAACCATTATTTCCATATAGCTAGCATACCGCAAATAACGGTTCTGCGCCAGCTACCCAGCGATAATCAACCGAGCCGCTACAATCAGCACAATCGATACAACCAAGTAGAGTATGAACGACCGCAATCGCGCCAGCCAAGTAAACATCGCATACGTCAACGCGCCAATTACCGTCATCGCCGCCATCGCCCAATACCACGGCAATAGCGCTAAATACGATTGCAGACCCCATAGAGCCGCTATCGAAGCAATAACGATAAATAACGGCCGGTAAATTCGCGCCTGCGACAACAGTATCAACCCACCGATTGACACCAAAGTTACCGAAAAAATTGCTACATACAGCGGCGCATTCTGGCATAAATCATTATCGCCGCGGCACATCACCGCCGACGCGACCCGGCCAACCAAAATATACAACACCGTTAGTATTGCACCAGCGAATGCTCCATAGATAGCAGCTCGAATGATATCCTTTTTGTCCATCGGAATAAACGGCTCCAGCTTCACCGCTGCAGTCTCGTTTGCGTTGTTCATAGGTTTCTCCACATTAGTCATCTTACTAAGTTATTTTACTACATTCTTGCGTTTTTTGCTAGATGCAAGCTTAGCATTAGGCCAATCCACGTACCACAACGCCCCCAAGCAAGCCACCGCCATACCACCGACAACATCAAGCGGCGTATGCACCAGCGCTAATATTCTGCCAACGCCGACTAGCAGCGCCATAGTTAGCATAATTATAGTAATCGAGCGGCGACGCAGTGCATACCAGACCGCCAGCACCAAAAACATCGCAAAAAGCGCGTGATCCGACGGAAATCCCGGATTATTCAGATAAGCCGCCCCTGGGTTAACGCCAAGCAGCTCAAACGGACGCAACTGTTCAGGCTGATATATTAGCCCAAGGATTTTAGCAGCCACATAAGACGTCAGCCCAGCCATCAGCACGCGAGAATAAATTTCATAGCGGCGCCTACTTTCAACCTTAAAAAATAATTCATACAAAGCCAGCAGCACTAACGGAATCAGCAGCCAGTCGGCGATTGTCTTAACCAGCCAAGCCACCTTATCGTTGCAGCTCCTCGACTAGTTGCTGGCGGGGAATGGGCTTATTTTCACCGGTTGCCATATCCTTCACTGTCGCGAAACGGCCGCGTACTTCTTCCTCGCCAATCAAGACTACCAACGGTATACCAAGACGATCAGCATAGCGCAGCTTCTTTTTTAACGGCACCGATTCGGTATTAAGAATTGTCGCCACGCCAGCTCGCCGCAGCTCGGCAGCTATTTGCAGCGCCTCGCCGAATTGCGATTCATCAAAGGACGCCACCATACAGCGCGCCAATGTCTGGCGATGACTAGACACGACGCCTGCCTCGCGCAGTTTGTAGAATAAGCGCGATAAACCAATCGACACACCAACGCCTGGCAGACGCGTCCGCGTATAATTCTCGGCCAAATTATCGTAGCGTCCGCCCGAGCAAACACTACCAACTTCTGGATAATCATCAAGCGTCGTTTCGTAGACTACGCCAGTATAATAATCCAGTCCGCGCGCAATCCGTAGGTCTAACTGAATACGCTGCTCTGGCAAGCCCATGTTTCGCAGCATCGCCAGCAACTCGCGTAATTTTGCCGTGCCAAGCGCGAAATCATCAGAATCGATCTCGTTTTTCATTGATTCTAGCTGCGATAAAATCTCGTCGTTGCTGCCGCTAATTTCTGTAAAGGCAACTACTTGCAAGACTTGCTTTTCACTAAGACCCAACTCGCGTAATTCCGCCATAAAATCTTGACGCGATATTTTCTCGATTTTATCGACTACTCGCAGTACATCCGCCGATACATCGGCCAAACCAATTCCAGCGAAAAAGCCGTTCAACACCAAGCGATTATTGATGTGAATCGTGAACTCGCCGAAAGCAAACTGCTCAAAAATATCGTTAATTACCGCTGGAAACTCCGCATCGGCCGCCACGCTTTCTGAGCCAATCACGTCAATATCGCACTGATAGAATTCGCGGAAACGCCCGGCTTGGGCTCGCTCGGCGCGGTGCACTTTGCCAATCTGGTAACGCCGGAACGGGAAAACCAGCTGGCCTTCGTGCTCGGCGACATAGCGCGCCAGCGGCACCGTTAGATCAAAACGCAAGCTCAAATCATTCTTGCCGCGTTCAAACCGATAGATTTGTTTCTCGGTTTCGCCGCCGCCTTTCGCCAACAATACCTCGCTCAGCTCAATATCTGGCGTGTCCAGCGGCGCGTAGCCATAGCGCTCATAAGTTTCGCGAATAATGTCGCGCAAACGATTAAACTCTATTTGGTCGCCTGGCAGGTATTCGCTGAAACCGCTCGGAATGCGGGGAGTAGTTGTCTTCATATCATTATTTCTTGGCTGGGGTGGAGGGATTCGAACCCCCGCATGCTGGGACCAGAACCCAGTGCCTTACCACTTGGCGACACCCCATCGCGCCTACCTTAATATATCACTAGAGCGCCGTTATTTCAAATCTAGCCGCCGCAGTTTAGCGGTCAAATACGCCGCAGCTGCTAGCCACGCGCCGGACAGCAGCAGGCTAACCACCCCCGGCAGCGCCGCTACCGCGCCAAACAAACTAACTTTTCCCTGCCCGCCGCTCATCAGCACAGCCGCGCTAATCGCCAGCCAAACGCCAGGCGCTAGCAATGTGCACGCACCTGATATTCGCCGCTCTATCCTACTCAGCCGCGGCATAGACAACAAAAATGGCAAAGAAATAAATTCTAGCAGAACTATAGCAATCGCGACGATAGCGCCGTCGCCAATCCCCAGCGACTCCAGAGTTTTTGGGAACTTCTCGAACCTAAACAATTGCGCCAACATTATAACAATAGTCCAGAAACCTGCTGCCAGCGCCGCATACTGTGTGTGCTTCTTGAAAATTGTTGGCGGAAAAATACTAGCTATAAACTGTTTCATATTATTAGCATAGCATTTTTCCACACGATTTTTTATTTTTTGTCCAAAAAATGCTTGCTATTAAACACAAAAACGTATATTGTATAGACAGCGAAGTTACAAAAACAAACACAAAAATGTATCGATCGCTCTCCGATAAATCCACCACAACAATGAAATACTCCTCTGCCTTGGCGAGGAGTATTTTGTTTCCTAGTTTAGTTGACGCTAGCTGGACCTGCCCGGCGCCGGCAAAATCGCTTTATTCCCCAGCCTTTTTACTGTGCGCCGCCCGCCATTTAGCGATTTTGCCATGATGCCCGCTAAGTAGCACTTCTGGTACGCGCAAACCTTGCCATTCCTCGGGCCGGGTGTATTGCGGGTATTCTAGCGTTTCGCCGTCGCTGAAGCTCTCAATCGCTGCGCTGTTTTCGCCGCCAAGTACGCCAGGGATTAACCGCACAATCGAATCAATAATCGTCATCGCTGGCAATTCGCCGCCAGTTAACACATAATCGCCAACGCTAAGCTCTTGATCGACCAGCGCCATAATTCGCTCGTCATAACCCTCGTAGCGCCCGCAGATTACAATATAACCATCTTCGCTTTCGCTGTATTGCTGCGCCAACGCCTGCCGCCAGCGCTGGCCGCGCGGTGTCATGATTAAGACTTTAGCGCCAGAGTCAATCTGCTTAGCCTGCTGCACCGCATTCCATAGCGGCTCGACCATCAGCAGCATACCATCGCCGCCGCCGTACGGCGTGTCGTCAACCGTCCGGCGCGGGCCTAATCCAAACTGACGCAGATCAATCGTCGAAAGCTCAACATAGCCGTCTTTTTGCGCTTTCCACATCATCGAACTGCCGAACACGCCAGCGAACATTTCTGGGAATAAGGTAATCACCTGAATTTTTCTCATCTGTTATAGTGTAGCAAGTCTTGACACGGATGTCTATCTGTGATATATATATATCAACTTTTGCTCAAAGTTTAATTCTAGGGCGAAAGTCGCCCTTGCTTCGAGCAAAGAAAGGAGACGGTCATGAAGACCGTTACCGCCATCCCCGAGCCCGACGACATCGAAAACAAGGCCCAGAAGGTGCTTCGATACGCCTACAGCAAGCGTATCGAAGCGGAGGAGAAGGGTCGATTCGTCCGTGCTGCCTTCTGGACCGGTTTCCACCGGTCCTTTAGGAGGAGGTGGTACAGTCACTGAGGGGCGCTGAGCCCGCCCGAAAATAGCTCGCTGAAAATTGGTTCAACCTGGTTCGAGACGCAGATTTTGCATCTCCTGGGTTGAAACACCCAGTTTCCGGCTTGAGCACGTTTTCGGCGGGCTATTTTCATGTCTTGCAATAATTTGCTGCAATCTAGATTTTATTGCCTGATAGTATTTGACTTCTACTACGTTATATTTTATCTATATATTTGTGCTTTTACAAAAAAGTTGTATAGTTGCAATTGACACGTTTGGCTTTTCGTGTAATAGATTACACCTAGCCTTCTCGAAATTTCACCCCAACAAAAAAGCCGCCTCAAAAGACGGCTTTCTTGCACAAATAAGTCTCTCAAACCATTTGTCGGTTTGCTCGCAGTAGAGCTTTTGTACTTTGTTTTCGTTAGTTCAGGGTTCTCGCATGAACTTACTTATGATTATATATCAAGGTCGTCCAATTCTGCAAGCTCTTGGCGCGACTTTTTTGCGAAATCGCTTTCGGTTTCTGCGTTTTCTGCGTCATTTTCCACAGAATCACTAGTGGCGTTTTCCACATCATTATCCACTACAGCCGAATCTGCGTCCTCGCGGTCGTCATTATTGACGATTTTCAGGTTGTAATGAGCAGTATTTTTAGCGCCTAGTGCTCGCAGCAGCGTGCGCAGCCCTTGCGCGGTCGATCCGCGGCGGCCAATCACCCGGCCCAAATCTTCTGGATTGACAGTTAGCGTCAGCAAAACACCTTTCTCGTCGACAATCCGGTCAACAACCACATCATCTGGATGTCCTACTAGTGATTTTACGATATATTCGACAAATTCCTGGTCAATGGTCGACATGCCCACGGTATCTCCTCCTTTGCGGTCACACGGTTACTATCGTACTTTTATTGTAACATGCTTTTGCTATGAAATCGAAAAACGCGCCCCAGCCATACAGCTAGAGCGCGCTATTTCGTAATTAAAAGCGTTAGGCTTCAGCTGGAGCTTCTGTCTCTTCGGCAGCTGGCTCTTCTTTCGGTTGGTTCTTGCGCAACTTTTCAGTATTCTTGACCGCTTTGGTCTTGCCTCCCTGGAACTCTTTAACCCATTTCGGCAGTTTAACGCCAGCTTCTTTTAGCAACTTCGCAACGCGCGGCGTCGGCTGAGCGCCGTTATCAAGGTATTTTTGAGCAGCCTCGACATTGATATTAGCGTCTTTGGTGTGCGGGTTGTAGCTGCCGACATAAGCAACCACGCGGCCGCTCGATGGATGGCGCTGTGCTTCCTGGACGGCGACGCGGTATACCGGATAAGCCTTGCGGCCCAAACGTTGCAAACGAATTGCGAGCATAAAATTAAAACTTCCTTTACTTCACGTTAGTACTATTGTTACTTCTGTCATATTCTAGCGTGTTACGGGTAAAATGTCAACAAAGCGCCTAAGCGCTACCTAGACGCTTTTTCATTCAAGTCTAGCCTCATAGGCCAATTCAGGCAGAAAACGCCGCTAGAGGGCGCAAAAACGGCCAAAACGGCTCAAAAATACTTAAAATTTGCAATTTTTGCGAAATAATTGCGAGAATCGTTGACGCGGCGATTCATATGTGATATATATATCAGCTTTTCGCTCAGAGTTACCAAAAAAGGGCGTGAAGTTGCCCTTTTGCTCTGAGTGAGAATCTCCAAGGAGGAGACATGCTTACCGTAATCATCATCACCATCGCCATCGTCACCCCTATGGCTGCCGCTCGGCTGGTGGAGGACCGCCGTCACGAGTGGCTCTTTTGGACTGTGGTCACCGTGGCCACAGTTGCCCATGCTGAGACGTGGCGATTGATCGCCGCTCAGCAGACGGTATCTTATTTGACGTTCATGGGCGGGCTCTCGCTTGCGGTTTATGAGATACTCATAATATCGTTTACAGTAGGCTCCTTCTGTACCAGAGATATCAAGTAGGATGCCCCCCTCCGCAGCCAGATTGCCCGCAGTTGAGCTTGAGCTCCTGCGCAGTCCGGCTGCGGGCAATCACAACTTCAAATTAGTTAATAGTTTTATGCCTGGAAACAGGCTTTTTTATTGCTGTTTCTTATACTCTTCCAGCGCTGCCCGGGCGGCTTGCTGCTGGGCGGTTTGCTTGCTAGGACCTATACCTTTGCCCATCAGTTTGTCGCCAACATAAGCGCCGAGCGTGAAAACCTTGTCGTGGTCTGGGCCGTCTTCGGCGATGACTTTGTAGACTGGCGTAGCGCCGTCGACACGCTGGCTAACCTCTTGCAGGTGGCTTTTAGGGTCACGCCAAGAGCCGCTCTTTAAAATCCCTTCAAGCTTACTGATTGTGTGCTTCTCAATAAAGGCCGCCGCGACATCATAGCCGCGCTCCAAATAGATTGAGCCAATCACCGCTTCATAAGCGTTTGCTAGAATCTGATGGCGCGCCCGCTCGGAACCATGCTTCTCGCCGCGGCTCATCCGCACCAATGGCTCATAACCAAGCTCTTCGCCAGATTTAGCGTTACTAGTGGTGTTAACTAGCGCAGCCCGCCAGCTAGTCAGGATTCCTTCCGGCTCGCTATAATGTTTATATAAATAATCTGTCACCACCAGCTCTAGCACGGCGTCACCCAGAAATTCTAAACGCTCATTGTGCTCGCTCACCGATTTTTTGTGCTCGTTGACGTAGCTGCGATGTGTCAAAGCAGTAATCAGAAGCTGAATATCGTTATATTCAAAACCTAATTTCTGCTTCGCCCAATCTTGGTACGGCCCGGTTGGCATACCACTCATCTTTCCTCCTTTTCATATTTTGTAAGTTTATAAGTTTTCTTGGCGGATCCGCGTTTTAGCTTTCAGCATTAGCTTGGCGATATCTTCGTATTCGATTAGCTCGAGCGCCTCGTTGAACGGGAACCATTTGATGCCTTTCATCCAATCCTCTTTCTGGATTTCATCGCCGCTGGTACGAACGCGCACCAAATAAATTTGCGTCGTCATCAAAACGAGCTTGTCGAGACGGCGATAGCGAAAATGAATCTTGCCCAGCCAGCCTAGCATATCGACGTCGTGCAAGCCAGCTTCCTCGCCAATTTCGCGGCGAGCAGTCTGCACAGCTGTCTCGCCTTCCTCGATGTGGCCTTTGGGAATTGTCCAGCGGTCTTTGGCATCCTGAATCAGTAAAATCTCGATACCCGACTCACCGTGACGGAAAATCACGCCGCCGCTAGTCGGCTCGCGAACGATTTCTTGGATAGACGCTGAACGCGACTTTGTTAAATATTTGCGTATATGATCAAACTTGCTTTTGTTGGCCTTCGGCTTTGGCATTATCTGACCCTTCCTCGACAAATTTGCGATAAGCAGTACCCAGTACGCCGTTAACAAATCTGCTCGAATTATCAGAACCAAACGCTTTAGCTAGCTCAATCGCCTCGTTAATGGCGACGCGCGGCGGTACGGTATCTTGATGATGCAGTAATTCGTACAGTCCAATCCGCAAGATTACCCTGTCAATCCGTGCTATCTGCGTAATCGGCCACTCGGGCGCAATCGGTTGCAGCTGCCGGTCAAGCTCCTCCTGCTGGCTAACAACACCGCTAGCCAGTCCTTCTACGAAAGCGATGTCGTCAATCGCCGAACGGTAACGCTCGACATCGCGCTTCAAGATATCATCTAACGCTGCATTAGTATCGCCAGACTGCCGGCGCAATTCCAATTCGTATAGCGCTTGCAGCGCAACAATCCGACCAAGATGCCTATTCGATGCCATTCGCGTTTGTTTCCTTTTATTATCTCACCGTTTTTATTTGAAACGGTTATTTCTGCTTGGTTGATGATTTTTTCTTGCCAATCAACACTTTGACTGGCGAATGGCCGTTAACGCGCTTGGCTAACTTCTCGACAAGATGACTGCGACGCATGCCAGTCTTGCGAGGACTTGATTGTTTCTTTGGCTGTGCCATGAAATGTTCTCCTTCTCGGTTTGTATAAACTTAGTAGTATTATACGCTAAAGCGAGGCTTTTCTCAAGTATTTGACATTGTAGCGTTATCATAGTTTAATTATTGACTTTTTATATCGGTTATGTTATAATGAGACTATGAGTCATGAACAAAGTAATAGCGTACAGGGCTAGAAACCGCTACTTACTATTTGTAAGTTTGCAAGGACGGAATCACGCCACGATATTGATGAGCTTGCCCTTGACGTAGATAATCTTCTTCGGCTCAGCCAGCACGAATTTCTGGACGTTGGCGTCGGCTAGCGCTAACTCCTTGATCTGCTTTTCACTAGTATCAGCAGCGACCTCGAGTTTCGCGCGCAGCTTACCGTTGACTTGCACGATAATGAGCAAGCTGTCGCTGGCAATCTTAGCATTATCCCAGACAGGCCAGGCGGCAAAATCGAGCTGCGAAGTTTCGCCAAGCTGCTGCCACAATTCGGCAGCCATGTGCGGCGCAAACGGCTGTACCAATTGCACTAGCGTCTTGAGATGCGGGCGCCAATCTTCGCTGTAGCCCGCCACTTTCAATTTGTACAAATCATTCACGCATTCCATCAGCACTGCAATCGCCGTATTAAAGCTGAGACGATGAATGTCATCGGTGACTTTTTTGGTAGTAGAATTAATAATGGTATCAAGCTTCTGAGTATCAGACGTACCAGTTTTGTCGCTATCGTCAAATTCTTGCACTAGCGTCCACAAGCGATTAAGAAAACGATAAACGCCAGCAATGCCGCGGCTGTTCCAGCTAGAGTTTTCGTCAATCGGCCCCAGGAATAGTTCAAACGTGCGCAGAGCGTCGGCGCCGTAGCCGGCGTTGATAACTTCGAGCGGATCAACGACATTGCCGAGACTTTTGCTCATTTTGCGGCCGTCCTCGGCTTGAATCAAACCATGATAAACTAACTTTTTAACTGGTTCGGCAAAATCCGTCAACCCAAGCTCGCGAAAGACATGCGTCCAAAAACGTACATATAGCAAATGGGCCGTCGCGTGATCGCCGCCGACATACATATCAAGCGGCGCCCAGTAATTTGCCTTGTCTGGCGCCCAGGCCTGCTGCGCATTGTGCGGATCAGTATACCGCAGCAAATACCAGCTACTGCAAGCGTAACCGTCCATCGTGTCAGTTTCGCGCCGAGCTGGGGAGCCGCAAACCGGACAAGTCGTCTGTACCCAGTCTTCTTGCGCCGCCAAGACTGATTTGCCATCACCGCGCGGCTGGAAATCATCAACATCCGGCAATAATACTGGCAAATCACTTTCCGGGATTGGCACTGCGCCGTGCTCCGGACAATAAATAATCGGAATCGGCGCGCCCCAATAGCGCTGGCGGCTGATCAGCCAATCGCGCATTTTGTAAGTAATTTGCGACTTGCCTTTACCCTCTTGCTCGAGCCAAGCGACAATTTGCTCGCGAGCATCCTCGCTGCGCGTACCATCAAAAGCGCCAGAATTCACCAAAACCCCTTCGCCGTGATAGCAAGCGTCGGTGTCAATGTCATCCTCGGGTCTCTCGATGACCTCAACGACCGGCAGCTCGAATTTCTCAGCAAAAGCAAAGTCGCGGTCGTCATGCGCTGGCACGCCCATCACCGCACCAGTGCCATAGCCCCCCAGAACATAATCAGCAATCCAAATTGGAATCTTTTGGCCGGTCGCCGGGTTGATAGCATAGCTGCCGCTAAAAACACCTGTTTTTTCTTTGGTGTCGTTGCTGCGTTCAATCTCTGATTTCTTGACGGCATCATCAATGTAGTTCTCGACTAATTCACGCGTTTCATCGGTCAACAGCGTGCGCGCTAATGGATGCTCGGGCGCTAACACCAGAAAGGTTGCGCCAAAAATCGTATCAGGACGCGTCGAGAAAACGGTTATCGTATCATCGCTGCCATCAACTTGAAAAGTAATCTCAGCACCTTCACTTTTACCGATCCAGTTAGTCTGCGCAATTTTGATTTTGTCGGGCCAATCCATCTCTGGCAGCTCGGCAAGCAGCTGCTCGGCATAAGCGGTGATCCGGAAGAACCACTGCTTCATAGATTTCTTGACAACAACCGAGTCGCAGCGCCAGCATTTGCCGTCAATCACCTGCTCGTTGGCGAGAACCGTCTTATCCTTTGGACACCACCATTGCAGCGATTCTTTTTGATAGGCTAAATCCTTTTCAAACAGCTTAGTAAATATCCACTGCGTCCATTTGTAGTATTCTGGGTCGCTGGTATTGATCTCGCGCGACCAGTCAATACTAGCACCGACACTGCGCAATTGTTTTTTGAAATTCGCAATATTGTCAGCGGTAGTTTCTCGAGGTTTGCGGCCAGTTTTGATAGCGTAATTCTCGGCCGGCAAGCCAAAGCTATCCCAGCCAATCGGATACATTACATTATAACCGAGCGCTCGGCGAAAACGCGCCACCGCATCGACAATGGAATGCTCCATAAAGTGACCGGTATGCATGCCTGCGCCGCTTGGATACGGAAACATGCCCGTCACATAGTATTTTGGCTTGGCGCTTGACTCGTTCGTATGATAACGCTGGTCATCCGCCCAGATTTGCTGCCATTTCGGCTCAATTTCAGAAGGGTTATAGTGTCTCATCAACTATCAGTATAACAGATAAAACACAGCTGGTTCTAGTAATTAATCGTCGTAATCGCCATATTCTAAGTCATTATCAGTATCAACGGTTGGCGCAGATAAATAACTACCGCCAGCTACCGACTGAAAAGATTGACTGATTGCCCTTGCCCACTCTTCAGCGCTTATGGCGTCGCCTGGAACAGCGACCTGCGAACCTTTGCTAAAATCAATAACTGTTTTGGCGCTAACATTGTAGTTTTTGTTGGAACGGCTATCGGTCTTAAGGTTAGCGGCCTTAACGTCAACGCCGCGCAGTTCATGCGACCATTGCGATACCCAAACGGTCATGGTAGCGTCAGCTTTTGACTTGGCTTTTTTGGCAGACTTGTAAGTATCAGATGACGAAGACGAAACGTTCGGCGCGCAAGATTCAACGCTTTTAGCGAAAGAGGTTTCTCGAAAATCCTTCCAGAAAGCCTCTGCTTTGTCGTCATCAACTGATACGTCGTAGCCAAAATTGCCATTTTGCGATTTAACTTCTTTGTCGATAATTATAAATGGATGTTTTTTGTAAACGCTGGAGATTTGATGCTTAGCTTTGTCGTCTTTGGAGTATTTTTTGTAAGCATCAATCACGCATTGTAGCTGGTCGGCTGATTTTTTATCCTGTTTGCGAACATCAGCTAGTGAATATTTTGCCCATTTGCCGTCAATCTTTTTCAGGTGTTTTTCAGCCTGAGCTGGCAACTTTTGATGTAGAATAGACAACGTTTCCTTGATGCTTGATACGATATTGTCAACCTTGAAATAGACTGTACCGTTGTCAGTTGCCAAACCGCTAGCCTTGAGAGACAGCTCCTTGCCATTCACCTCTAGAACTAACTCGGCATTTGCGTCAAATTTCGGCGTATTTTCAGCGCCTGTATCAAATGTAAATTTCTTGAACTTAATTTTCACGCCGTCGGCTTCATAGGAAAAGTTTGAGTTCACGGTAGTTTTAGTCGAGACTTTGGTAGCGAGCGGCAATTTGCTAACTGCATCGAGCAAGACGTTTTCTGGCTTCTGATAAAACGCATAAGCAGTAGCGCCAGCAATCGCCAGCAGCACAACTAATACTGCGGCGCAAATAGCAATAATCAAGCCTGCTTTAGACTTTCGCTGGCCCATCGCCATCTGCGGCGGCAACGCTGGCTGAGCTATAGGTTGAACCACAGTCTGGTTAGCAGCAGTCGGAGCGGCGGCTGGCTGTTCTGCCACAGTATTGGATTTTGCAGCGGATTGTTCGGCGGCTGCTGGCGCTGTTGTGCTTGTTGAAACTTTAGCTTTTTTACTGGTCTCGGTTTTGGCCTTGGTTTTAAGCTTGTCAGAAACCCTCTTTTTAGTGGTTTTCGGCTTCTTTGGCGCACCGTCTTGTTTCATTGCTAACTTGCTCCTTTACTCCTTAACTTAAATCTATTATACACACGATTAAAATTGCTGGAAATATTTATCTTTGATAGCTAGCCATTTATCGCTTTGGCGGACTAGTTCAGCGTCCTCGGTCATGTCGCAGAGCACCTTAACACATTCTTCGAGGAATATTTCGTTCTGCGAGCCTTTGACCAGCACTACTGTCCCTGGCTCGGTTATCGAACGGACGAACTCGCCAGCTTCGATAGCGTTGCGCGCCACATGAACTTGGCAGCCTGTCGAACGGGCCGCTGGTGCTAAGTATTGCGTCGCCGCCACGCCGACAACTACCACCCACGACAAAAGATTCGGATCGCACATGCGACCTAGCTTCTCGTGCTCGGCCTGGCTGCTGCCGCCAAGCTCTAGCATATCGCCAAAAACAGCCACTCGACTCGGTACGTCCGTGAACTCATACAGAGTTCGCAGCGCCGCCTGAGCCGCTGCCGGGCTAGAATTATAAGTGTCGTCTATAATAGTCACGCCGCCAATGCCGCGCAACAGATTCATCCGCCCCGGCACTGGCTTGAGGAGCGACAGTCCGCGTATAATGTCTTCCACTGGCAACCCGAGCATCATTGCCGCGCCAACTGCACCCATGATCGGGCGCAAGCTATGCTCGCCCACTACTTTAATAGTAGCGGGAAAACGAATATCGTTAGGGGCAATAACCGTGCCGCTGTAACCGTTTTCATCAAGCTGTTGCTGCTCAAAACGAAACTCTGCTAGCCCAGTCGTGCCGTAAGTACTAAAGTTTGCCGATTCCAAGAAATCCGCGAATCGCCCGTCGATGTCATCGCGGTTAATTAGCGTATATTCAGAAAATTTAGCAACAAACAACTCCTCTTGGGCCACATGTTCAATTGAGCCAAAAAACTCCATATGTTCAGGTGTTATCGCCGTAACTAGCGCAATATTCGGCCGCAAGTAAGTGCCAAAATCCATCATCTCGCCTGGATGGTCAACGCCTAATTCTTGAATAATGACATCGACATCCGCTGGACTATAAACGCGGCGATGCGCTGCCCTAAAAACACCTAGCCACGCCAACGGGCTATGCAGTCTTTCTGGCAAGTTAATGCCTAGAATCGCCAATGGCGCCGACACTTCTGAATTGTGATTACCCTCGTGCATGCGAACGCGAAAACGCTGCGATAATAATCTGCCGAGAGCACGCTTGGTGCTAGTTTTGCCAACACTGCCAGCAACAACTATCAATCTGACATGCGGATGCAGCTCAAAGTACTTAACAACATACTTTTGAAGCTTCTTCTTGATATACTTTTTGAACATAATTCTATCATACCGTATACGGTTAAGAAATTGAAATGTGCGCCATCATTCTAGCAACCCAAAACCGCGAATCGGTCCGTCGCGGTCGAGATCCGACTGTTGAATATTAATCACGCCGCCCTCGTTACCGCCAATAGTCGTCACCTTGCCGTTATCGTATTTGAGCACAAAGTTTACATGCTCGCCATGACGGCTGGCGTTGTCATACATAATAGCATCGCCAGGCTGCAACTGGTAGCCGCTATTTGCGGCGCGGAACTTACCAGCGTTACGATAATACGTCTCGAGACTGCGCACACCTGGGATACGCCAACCGCCACTATGCGGATTAGTTAGCGGCGCGCCAGCTTGGCGGCTGACCCAACTAACAAAATTTGCACACCAGTCTTGCCGCTCGCCCTGGCTATAAAACGGGCCAGGCTGCGGATTGTCATATTGTTGGCGAAGTATATTTATAGCGCGAACACGTAGCGGCGACAACTTATCTACCTGAACATCAGGGAATTTTTCACGAGCTGGTTGCAATTTAACAGCAGTGTAGCCACCCGATGAACGAAACGTAAAGTAGGTCGCTGCGCACACCAAGACAATTACCGCTACCAAGACCACACCGAAAATTATCGGCCCGCGCCAAGATGCTTGCTTTCGCTGAATACTTCTCATTAAAATTATTATACCTGCTTTCTAGCCTAAAGAAAAACACCCTCCGGCTGGGGAGAGTGCTTTGCTGGTGGCTCCTACTAGACTCGAACTAGTGACACAAGGCTCTTCAGGCCTCTGCTCTACCAACTGAGCTAAAGAGCCACAAAACTACCTTATGATTGTACTAAAAATCTGGCGAGCTGGCAAGGAAAAAGCCAAGCTTCACCAAAACATTTCCGCACTACTCTATTTATATGCGTTTGCTTGATAAATTTACTTTAGCTGAGTAGCCTTAGAATACTTCAGCGTAGTAACCAAGAAAATAATGGCTGGCGGAATGATAAATATCATATACGCTAGTACTGTGATCAAGGATTTTTCGGCAGGCAGCATCCACAGCGGCATACTGCCAATCGCAGGACTGGGATCGTTGTCTTTTGCAATACCAGATACTCCATGCATCAATAGTATACCCACATTCAGCATCAGCATGACTGAGCTCATAATCCGCCATAGCCGCAACCTCGCTAACGGTGAATGAGCCGTCCCGAGAGTCAAACAAAACGGTACCAAGAAAAGATTAACTATTACAGGTCCAAAAAACGGCTCGTCTTGCATGCGAGCAATAAACATCAAAAAAGCCCCGACGAAGAAAACAATCAGGGTAATTGTTGTACTGCGCGCTAGATGAAAAACAATATTATTACTACTATTAACAAACTCTCGATGCTGCTGAATAATACCTTTAGGAGCGTCGTTAGGGTTTGTAACCGCCTCCACCTCAGGTTCTACTGCTAACTGTTGGTTTGCCATTTGCGGTGATTGACTAGGTAACGGCTGTGCTGTTGGTGTCACTTGCGGCGGTTGGTTGGGGATTGGCTGCATCGTTGGTGTTGTTTGTGAAACTGGCGGCTGCTGATTCGTGTTTTGCTCATTGTTCATATGGTTATTATACCGCTTTGGTGCTAGAATATCATTATATAAATAGGAGGTATTTATGGAAATAATGATAGTAATTTTAGTCATCTTGGCTATTTATGTGCTGAGCGGCATCAAGGTTGTCAATCAATACCAGCGCGGCGTGGTGCTGACGCTGGGTAAGTTTACTGGCGTGCGCGAACCGGGTCTAAGGGTGGTGATACCGATTTTTCAGACGATGATGATGGTCGATGTGCGTTCCACGCCGATTGACGTGCCAAAACAAGAAGTCATCACCAAAGACAACGTCACTGTCGGCGTTGACGCGGTAGTTTATTTCCGAGTGATTAACGCGCCAAAAGCGGTGCTGGAGACGACCAATTATATCTACGCTACCAGCCAATTTGCCCAGGCTGCCCTGCGCGATGTCACTGGTAATGTTGACATGGACGATCTCTTGGCCAAGCGCGAGGAAATCTCGCAGCAAATTAAGGAAATTGTTGATGCCGAGACAGACAAATGGGGTATCGATGTCGAGAATGTCAAGATTCAGAACATTGAACTGCCGGGTGATATGAAGCGCGCCATGGCCAAGCAAGCCGAAGCCGAACGTGAGCGCCGCGCCAACATCATCAACGCCGATGGTGAAAAAGCTGCTGCCGAAACGCTGGCACAAGCCGCCGAGATCCTGGCAAAAACCCAAGGGGCGATTAACCTACGTACACTGAACACGCTAGAGCGTATCTCCACCGAACCGTCACAAAAGACGATGATGCTCTTCCCAATTGAATTGATTGACGCGATTCGCGGGAATAAAAAGTAAGGAGTAACCATGAGCGAACAACACCGTACCGAAGAATTTAGCGTCAACGGCGATCAAGTTGTTGAGAAAGTCAAGCAACTCATCAAAGAAGGCAACGTCCGCCGCGTTATCATCAAGAACGAAAAAGGCGAAAGCATCATGGAATTCCCCGTCACTGCCGGCGTGGTCGGCGTACTGCTGCTGCCAACACTCGCAGCACTCGGCGCGGCGGTGGCGTTGATGGCGCAGTGTACGATTGCGGTAGAACGGCGGGATTAAAGTAATACACTCGATAGATATAGGCTAGCTTGCTGCAATCTGAAACAGACGAGCGTCTGCCGCAATTGCATTCTCCCGCGCTTTCAGGCATAATCATAACCAGTATGTACTATATCAATAGGATTGAGCTGGGGCGGACTTTGGCGGGGCGCGTGAGCGATTTGAAGGGCCAGGAAGCGGTCGTTATCGCGCTGAAAGAAGATGCGCTGACAGCTTGCATTGGTTTGGCAAGCGAGATTAACGCTTGGGTGTTTCCTCTGCTCAGCAAGCGGATTATTATCCCTGGCGATCCGCGGGTGGTCGGGCTGATCGACCCGGCAGGCATATTTACGTGGAACCCTGATCTGGAAAAACCGCAGCGCGACGGCATTGAGCTAGAATCCCGCTCGGTATTGGAAGACATGAAGCGTCAGGCCTTTTCTGAGCTGAATCGCATTCTCGATCAATACGGGACATTTTCTAAGGACGGACTCAACGGAAGAGTGTTGCTGCTGACCGGCGACATAGTCGAAGACCGGATAGAGATTGCGATGGCTCTGGAATATTTGAAGAGTGTGCGCTACAGAGCCTTATACGGGCTGGGCGGCAACGTCGACAGTACGGCGGCAGATTATTTTCACCTACAAACAGACAAAGACGTCGCCCTAGACGTCATGACTCATATGTTTCCGGCAGAGCATTATTTTGAACAAAAGGATAGCTACACGCCGGAAGAGTGCCGCTTGTTGGTAACGAATATTTCGCAATATTGGACATAGAAAGGAATAATTATTATGAATCCAAATCCGTTTATATCAGCAGATCAAGAACCAGCGCCAGCTCAGTCGAATTCTCCGGCAGACAATGGTGCGTCCGCAGCTATGCCAGAAGCGCAATTTCAACCAGCAACCACGCCGGCAGCACAATCCCAGTCTGCAACCACGCCAGCAACACAACCCCAGCCTGCCGCAC